>NZ_JAKGBG010000030.1:0-57423 GCF_021532595.1 Pseudoalteromonas sp. OFAV1 | reverse complement strand
GCCCCTGACTTAGAGCTGTATTGTGGTGTAAATACCACATCCTTGTCATCGCCTAAACCAAAGCCACTGTCTTCAACATCAAACAATAATGTTTTACTGGTTTCGTCAACCGTAACACGAACCTTAGGGGTACGTGTATCACTGGCTCTAATAGCAGCTTCAATTGCGTTATTAATCAAATTGCCAAGTATCGAGACAACCCGCTCTAGCATATCTTTACGGGTGATCGATCCTAGTAAGCTGTCTGGATTAAGCTCAAGGATTACATTAAGTTCACGGGCTTTGTGGTATTTACCGACCAGTAAACCAGCTAGCACTGGATCTTGGATCCTTTCGAGTAAATGATGGATCTGCGCTTGCGAGCCTTTGCTTTCTTGACCAATTAACTCAATCGCCTGCTCTGTTTGCCCCATTTGAATTAACGCACCAATTAAGTTTAGCTTGTTTGAGTAATCATGAGTTTGCACTCGTAATAACTCAGCAAAAGCTTGTACTTTGGTTAATTGCTGCGATAAATATTCAAGCTCATCCGCAGGGCGCATACTCAGCAAAATACCATCAGCCTCACCTTGCACTTGCAATGCATATCGCGACAACACAATGCGTTTATCAGCAGCAAATAATTCAAAACCAACAATCGGACGCTGTTGGTTATGCATTAAAAATTCAGCATGTTCAGGAAGCAAATCTTCAAGCTTAAGTGGCTGATGGATACAGCTGGTCGGTTTACCGAGGATTTCGCAAGCACGCTGGTTTAAGTTACGTACGTTCCCTTCAGGATCGAGGGCGATAATGCCACTACGAACGGTATTCAAAATAGCATCTTGCTCAGAGAACAGCCTTGCTATTTCGTCAGGTTGTAAACCAAAAATAGCGTTACGAACTCGTTGACCAATATACACCGCAGCCAAAATGCTCAAACCCACTAACAACAAACCCCAGAGCATGATTTCAGCACTACGAGCACGAATAAGCGGTTCAATTGATTGCACTAAAAAACCAACCGAAACCAGTCCTATTACTTCACCTTGCTCTGAAAGCACGGGTACTTTGCCACGGATAGACTCACCCAAACTCCCTTTTGCAATCGAGACATACCGCTCACCACGCAGTGCAGCTTTACTATCACCGCCCACCATAGGTTTACCCAGCTTATCAGAGTCGGGATGAACAATACGGCGTGTATTCCTATCACCGATAACAATAAAGCTCGCTGCGGTTAGTTCACGAATATGCTCTATTTGCGTATTTAACTCATCAAGCCCTTGCTTGGTTTGTAATGCATTTTGCACGTCATCTCGTGAGGCAATGCTGGTTGCGAGCGAAAGCGCTTTATCACCCATGTGGCTATGCAAGCTTTCTGCAGTGATCTGATACACCAAAGCGCCAAACAACACAGCTTGCAAAACACATAGACCGGTAACCCAAATAATGAGTCGCGTTTCTAAGCGCTTTGGTTTTTTAACCACATGCTGAAATGGGTTTAGCTTATTGGTGTATCTCATATCAGTGCCTTGTTCTACGCATGTTGCTCTGCTTGCGTAGCTGCTTTGTCTTTACGACGTTGGACAATATAGTCTTTCAGTGGGAACAACAACACTAAGATCGAAATCACAAAAATACTCAGTGTTAATGGGCGGTCCCATAAAAAGCTCAGCGAGCCATCTGAAATCATCATGGCACGACGGAAATTCCGCTCAATCATATCACCGAGAATAAAGCCAAGTAATAAAGGCGCCATCGGGAATGCTAACAATCTAAGCACCAAGGCCACCAGCGCAAAGCCCACCATCATAAATAAATCAAAGGTGTTAAATGACACTAAATACACACCAATTAAGCTGAAGAATAGAATCATCACTGTCAGCACAGATTTAGGCATCGCCAGCACTTTAGCGAAATACGGGATCAACGGCAGATTCAAAATCAGCAGTACAATATTGCCAAAATACATACTGACAATGACTGCCCAAAACACGCTTGGGTTTTCTTGCATTAACATAGGGCCCGGCTGAATACCGTAGGCAATTAATGCACCTAGCATAATTGCGGTGGTACCAGAGCCCGGAATACCTAAAGTCAGTAATGGTACAAATGAGCCCGTACAAGCTGCATTATTAGCCGACTCAGGTGCGGCTAAGCCACGCATCGAGCCCTTACCAAACTTATCTTTTAGTGCCTTTGGAGCAAGGTTGCGTTCAGTGGCATAGGCCATAAAGCTGGCAATCGTTGCCCCTGCGCCCGGTAAAACACCGACAATAAAACCAAGTAAAGATGAACGGCCAACCACAGGAGCCATATCTTTTACTTCTTCTTTGGTTAGTTTTGTTGAACCGATTTTTGGCGTATCAGGATCATCAATTTTTTTATCAGGTTCAGCTTCAGGGCGCGCCACATTAATCAGTGCCTCTGCCAGCGCGAACGTTGCCATTGCCACCAATAAAAAGCTAATTCCATCTAATAAATCAGCTTGGCCAAAGGTAAAGCGCTCGGTACCTGAAGAGGGATCAATACCAATTGTAGCCAGCATTAAACCAAATACCGTCATCATCATAGCTTTTAAAAATTGCCCTTTATTAGAGAATGCGGCAATGGCCGTTAAGCCTAAAAACATCAGTACAACATAATCAGGCGATTGAAAGCTTAATGACACTTTCGCTAATAATGGCGCTGCCACCATCAATAAAATGGCGCCAATCGTACCGCCTATAAAGGATGAATAAGCTGCAATAGCAAGGGCTTTACCTGCCTTACCCTGTTTTGCTAGCGGGTAGCCATCAAATGATGACGCTACCGTCCCCGCCACGCCCGGCGCATTAATTAAAATAGAAGAAGTAGAGCCACCGAATATAGCCCCGTAGTAAACACCCGCCATTAAAATCATGCCCGAATCAGCACCAATGCTGTAAGTGATCGGGATCATCAACGCAATCGCAGTAATTGGACCAAGCCCAGGTAGCATACCGATGAACGTGCCAACAAAGCAGCCAATAATCACATATAACAAGTTGTTCCAGTCGAGTACGGTCGACAAACCTAACATAATTCCATCAAGCATAACTTAACTCCACAAATTGCCAGGTACTAAGTAAATGCCCAGTACTTGTGTCATTAAAAACCAAAAAACCACAGCCACAGGTACAGAAGCAAACAACAACACCGTCTTACGGCGCTCACCCATAATAAAAAAGCCAGCAATTAAAAAGGCACTGGTGGCAATTAAAAAGCCGAACGGTTCAAGCATGGCGCTATAAGCAACCATCAACACCAACAATGCAAAAGTACGTAGTAAGTTGCCCTTACTGAGTAGCTCTGCTTTTTCTGTTGGCGCTTGCTTTAATAAGTTGGCACCGATCGATAGTACGCACACCACAATACCGAATACCGCATACACTTTTGGTAAGGTTGCAGAAGTAACGCTTTCGTACTCTTCAAATGGCATAAGTGGAATTTGCCAAGCCACAAGGGCGTAGAGGGTAAAGAGGACCAAGAATAAACTTGGTCCTATTAGTTCACGGTTTAACATTGTCTAACCTTAGCCTCGGATAAAACCAAGCTCTTTCATTACAACGCGTAATTGCGCCTCTTGCTGCTCAAGCGATTTAATAAACGCATCTTTTTCTTGAAATAGATTTAGCCAACCATTGCGGGCACGAACCGCTTCCCACTCAGGGGTTTGTTGCAACTTACGTAGCTTTTCTGTGTACTGGGCTAGTTTGTCTGCTGGTAAGTCTGGGGTTGCAAAAAAGCCGCGCCAGTTTACGAATTCCATGTCGTAACCTAGCGACTTTAAGGTTGGAATTGCTGGGTAATCAGGCAATTTATCGGCAGAAGTAACCGCTAAAATACGTGCCTGACCACCATTTGCGACTTCGAGTGCTTCACTTAAGCCTGTTGAAAGTAAGTTGACCTCGCCCGACAATAAACCTGCCTTCGCTTTACCACCAGCATCATAAGGAATGTAACGTAATCGACGGCCATCAATACCCGCCGCTTTCACCGCTTGTGCTGCCACTAAGTGATCCATGCTGCCGCGCGCAGAGCCACCCGCCACTTTTACAGAGCCTGGGTCTTTTTTCATAGCATCAATAACGTCTTGCCATGTTTTAAATGGCGAGTCATTGCGCACAACAAATGCACCATAATCAGCAATCATGCTGGCAACTGGCGTTAAATCGCGATAGCTGTAAGGAATTTTGCCTGATAATGCACGCAGAACGATAGGCGTTGAGTTAACCATCAACATATCGCCTTTTTTAGTGCCCGACTCAATCAAGTAAGCAATTGCACGGCCACCGCCGCCGCCCGACATATTCTGAAACGATGCATTGTCTTCAATGCCCGCTTTCACCATTGCTTCACCGACACCACGTGCTGTGGTATCCCAACCGCCACCTGGGCCACCCGGCACCAAAAAGTGTAAGTTTGCCAATGCCAGTGGGCTGGCTACTAATAATGAAGCTGCTAAAACAGATCTTTTTAATGATTTAAACATAGTCATAATGCACGACTCCTAAAATAAGTACTGCATACGAGCACTGATGCCCATACCTGAATCTTCATCACCAACCAGCGTAGAAGCACCGGCACCGTCAACATCGCTGTAAATCAGGTTGCCCATAAATTTAATATCGCTGCTTAGGTAATAAGATGTACCTAACGTATAAGTGGTTACGTCGGTACCTTGTTGTTTGCTGCTGGCATTCATTTGCGACACACGGGCAACAAGCTCCCATGCATCTTTAATCCCTTTTGGTTGCACAAATAATGCTGAACCTGCTTTGTAACGGCGCTGCTCACCGCCTAAGAAATAACTCGCCGAAACATGAAAGCCATCAAAACGTTCACCATCAAGTTCATTGCTACTATCAACCGTATCGAGGTAACGGCTGGCATATTCAGCCTCTAAAGTGAATGCATTCGCTTGGTAGGCAAATTCAAGACCGCTTTGCGACATACTATCTAGTGCTGCCGTTTCACCACCAACTGCGTAATCCACTAAGCGAACATTGGTTTCACGCACTTCACCACGGGCAAAACGAGCGCTTAAGTCATTGCCGCCCATATCACGATAAGAGTGCCAAGCACCTATATGAATCACATCACCCGGTGCTGCACTTGACCAAGTTAAGCGACCTGTTACAGCCAATGTTAGTTTGTCATCTTCGTCATGGCCCGATGCACCAAACGCGTCGTTTTTGTAAACACCCACCGCGTAACGTAAGCCTGAGTCTTTGAAGTATTGATAAGCCGAGATACCCCAGCGGAAGAAAGGCGAGAAGGTATTAGCAAGGGTACTGCGCTCAATGGTATTTATGTGTTTAGAGCTGGTTAGCGCATTGAGTGACATGTCTTCACGGATTTTACCGGCTTTTACTTTTAAGCCGTTGTCGAATGTATAGCGTACACGCGCTAACACGATTTCAGCCGTGCCTTCAGCAAATTCGAGTAATAGTTTGTGATCCCAGTTGCCATGTTCACTTTCAACATAAGTACGGATACGGCGAGGGAAGAAGTCGCTGCCTCCTGCGCCATCATTGTTGGCATTGTAAGCACCGTCGAAATAGTTGTAATCAAGTTGTACGCGACCACCAAATTCTAAGTTGAAGCCGCTAGATGTTTTTAATGAATCCACTTCTTTTTGAAGTGCATCGAGTTGTTGTTGTAGTTTTTCAGTGTCGCTTTGTGCGAATGCTGATGTACTTGCTAACGCCGCTGCAACGGCTAAAGCGAGCTGTGTGTTACTAGCTTTCATGAATTACTCCACACCAGATTATAATTATTTGTTGTCGTTGATCGGCCTACTGCAATCGGCGATCTGGTTTGGAGCATAGTGTTAACGATAGATTAACGAAATGTTTAGGGGGTAAGTTGCATTGATGGTGATAAATGGCTTTTTGCTCATAAAATTCATGAACAAAAAGCACATTATTGGGGTTTAGTATAAAATCTAGGCAAATTAGCTGCTTAAAAGTCGTAAAACTAGCTAAACGTCATCTCAGGAATGTCACCAGAGACAATAAGCTTGCCCTGTGTCTTAGCAATAATCTCATCAACCGAAACACCCGGGGCACGCTCTAATAAATGAAATGCACCGTCTTTAATTTCTAAAAGTGCCAAATCGGTGATCACTTTATTGATACAACCAACACCCGTTAACGGCAAACTACATTCAGTCAGCAGTTTTGATTCACCATGCTTATTAGCATGGGTCATAGTACAAATAATGTTTTTAGCGCCAGCCACTAAATCCATCGCACCGCCCATTCCTTTAACCAGCTTTTTCGGGATCATCCAACTGGCAATGTTGCCGTTTTGGTCAACTTCAAACGCACCCAGCACGGTTAAATCAACGTGGCCACCACGGATCATGGCAAAGCTTTCTGCTGAGCTAAAAATAGCCGCCCCCGTTGCAGCGGTGACCGTTTCTTTACCTGCGTTGATCATATCGGCATCAACTTGGTCTGCACTTGGGTATGGCCCCATACCGAGTAAACCATTTTCTGATTGCAGCATCACTTCGATGCCATCAGGGACATAATTAGCGACCAAGGTTGGAATACCGATGCCCAAGTTAACGTAGTAACCATCCTGTAGTTCCATCGCCACGCGTTTAGCGATTTGTTCTCGTGATAATGCCATCAGCGTGCTCCTTATTGATTCTCTTGCTTAGTGGTAACTTTCTCGATGCGTTTTTCAAATTCACCTTTAATCACCCGGTCAATATAGATACCCGGCGTGTGAATTTGGCTTGGCTCTAGCTCCCCTGGCTCAACAATTTCTTCAACTTCAAGAACCGTAATTTTGCCAGCGGTTGCTGCCATTGGGTTAAAGTTCATCGCCGTATGACGATATATGCAGTTACCATAACGATCTGCTTTCCACGCTTTAACTATCGCAAAGTCGCCAGTAATGCTTGGCTCCAATAAATAGTCACGACCATTAATATTGCGGGTTTCTTTACCGTCAGCCACCGGAGTACCCACGCCAGTTGCGGTATAAAATGCAGGAATGCCCGCGCCGCCAGCTCGCATTTTTTCAGCTAAGGTGCCTTGTGGTGTGAGCTCAACTTCTAGTTCACCATTTAATAGCTGCTGCTCAAATAGCGCGTTTTCACCAACGTAAGAGGCAACCATCTTGCTGATTTGCTTATCTTCAAGTAGCACACCTAAACCAAAACCATCAACACCACAGTTATTCGATACCACGGTTAAACCACGGGTGCCTTGATGTTTAATTTGCGCAATTAAGCCTTCAGGAATACCGCATAAACCAAAACCACCGGCTATCACTGTCATGCCATCTTCAAGGCCAGCCATCGCTTCGCTATAACTTGTAACTACTTTATCAAAACCTGCCATTGGCTCCTCCTATTGTGCAGTCCAACCGCCATCAATGGCGATTGCTTGGGCGGTAATATTGCGTGCTGCATCGGCCATTAAAAAGCTAACGGTATGCAGGATCTCATCTAAGCCGATAAATGCTTTTTTCGGCATCGGTGCTAGCATAATCGTGTCTATTACTTGTTGCTCAGAAATGCCATGTTCTTTGGCTTGCGAGGCAATTTGTTGCTCCACAAGCGGCGTTTTTACATAGGCTGGGCACACGGTATTAATCGTGATATTGGCATCGCCAGTTTCGAGTGCCATGGTTTTAGCAAAGCCGATTAAGCCATGTTTTGCAGCGATATAAGCCGACTTATATTTAGATGCCACCATGGCATGGATTGAACCAATATTAATGATGCGACCAAAATCTTGCTCACGCATGCGAGGGAGTACCGCCTTAGTCATCATCGCCGGGCCAACCAGCATAACTTGCTGTAAGAACTGCCATTTATCAGCCGGAAAATCTTCAAGCTTCGCAACGTGCTGAATACCCGCATTATTAATAAGTACATCAATTGGCTGATTAAGCTCAGTGAAAAACTGCTCTATTGCATTACTATCTGCCACATTTAGTGCATACCCTTCGGCGCTGCCGCCTTGTTCAACAATGCCTGCTGCCGCTTGTTGTGCTGCTTGCTGATTTAAATCAGTCACAATAATAGTGTGACCTTGCATCGCCAGTTGCTGGGCAACATAGAGACCAATACCACTTGCTGCACCGGTAATTAAAACTGTTTTGCTCATCGGGCTACTCCTCTAAAAACTCACTGATAAGCTGCGCTTTCGGGGCGATTGAGAAAATGCCATCAAGGTGTCCCCAGCCCCCTTCAATTTCTGAAATCTCAACGTCTTTACCTGCTGCTTTCATTGTGTCAAACACGGTGCGCATGTTTTCAGGGCGAAGCAGTAAGTCGTTCGTTGCGGGTAGTAATAATGTTTTGGCAGAGACATTTTTAAGTGCCGTTGTTAAATCGCTTTGCATACCAGCGGTAAATAGTTGTGATGCCCGGACCAAATAAAGTACATGGTTGGCATCTTGCGTTTTAGCTCGTGCCATTGCGCGCTGAGCGAGTACTTGGTTTAACTTAGGCAAGGTGCGAATGTCTTTTAACGCACCTTCATCCAATACATTAAAGTCAGGGAAGCTCGCGTTATAAATAATTGGATGCATCGCATCTTGCGTAATATTAAGCATGGTTGCTGCTAAGCCATCTAATGGGCGCTCTTTGCCGTAGTAATTACCTTGCTGCCAATTTTTATCTAAACGAATTGGTAACGCCCATTTTTCAAGTGCAGCGACTGTCCATGCATCCATGGTTGCAGCGCCAATCACATGAATTAAACGCTCTACTTTATCTGGGTAACGTGTTGCCCACTCAAGTGCTTGAAACGACCCCATTGATGCACCCATCACAGCATGTAACTTAGTGATACCTAGGCTGTCGAGTAAGCGCTTTTGCACATTCACAAAGTCAGTAATCGTAACCACAGGAAAATCTAAACCATATGGTTTACCTGTTTTTGGATTAGTTGACGCAGGGCCTGTAGTGATGACATTCGGATCATGCCAGTTGGCATTCACTAAAGTATCTGAGCTAATCACATAATATTTATTGGTATCGATAGCTTTACCTGGGCCGATAATCGCATCCCAATAACCCGGTAAGGCATCATCCGCTTTATATTTACCTGCGGCATGAGAAGTACCAGAGAAGTAATGGGTTATTAAAATCACGTTATCTTTATTGGCGTTTAGTTTTCCGTAACTTTCCCAACCAATGTCCACTTGCTCTAAAGTCACACCAGACACAGTGGTAAAATCTTTTGTCGTAAAATGCTGTTTTTCCACCAGCATGGTGTCGGCATTGTTGGCGGCGCCAAACGCAGTGCTACTAAATACAACTAGCCATAGCAAAATTATTAATTTGGTTTTCATTGCTGTTCCTTAAAAGAAAATAAAGAGTCCGAGTGCCAATGCGACACCGATAAGCGGAATAACCGCAGTCAGCGCTGCCATTGACCAATACGCTCGTTGATGCGTTTCTTTACAGATAGCGCGTATTGTAGTGACCACATAACCATTATGCGGCAAGGTATCGAGGGCTCCAGAGCTAATTGCCACTACTCGGTGCAGTTGTTCAGGGTTTACACCCATGTCTAAATAACCCGGTGCGACAAGAGGTAATGCAATGGCTTGCCCGCCTGAAGCAGAGCCTGTTAAGCCAGCAATTACACTGACCGCAACCGCAGCACCAACCAACTCATTCCCCGGCATATGGGTCATCACATCGACAGCGGCGGTAAATGCTGGTGATACTTTCGCCACAGCGCCAAAGCCAACCACAGCAGCGGTATTACCGATTGCCACTAAAGCGCCAGTTGTACCAACATTAATCGCGTTACCCATATCGTGAAAATGCTTGAAGTTAATAATCACAATACTCAGTACACCACCAAGTAAGGCAACAATAAGCGCTGTTTGCTGTAGTACATCATGTAGCGTAAATGATAAAAGTAGCACCACGATCAGCGGGATCACACCCGTAATTGGATGCGGACGACGACGCTCAATAATGACAGGGTCATCATCACGCGCTTCAAAGGTCTCGCCGTTAGCAACGGCCTTTTTGATCATCTTGTTTAACCAAAAGTAACCTGCTGTCGCCATGAATATAGCCACCACTAAGCTCACTTCCCATGCTGCATAAGGCGATGTGCCAAGGTGCTTAACCGGGATCCAGTTTTGAATTTCTGGCGAACCTGCTGAGGTCATGGTAAAGGTCACCGAACCAAATGCCAGCGTTGCTGGAATAAAGCGGCGCGGTAAGTTTGCATCTTTAAACAGACTTAATGCCATTGGATAAACAGAAAACGCAACGATAAAGACGCTCACGCCACCGTAGGTTAAAACTGCACAGGCAATCACAACCGCAAGAACGGCGTGCTTCATACCTAGTTTACCCACAATGTAACTTGCAACACTGTCAGCAGCACCGGTGTCTTCCATGAACTTACCGAATAACGACCCCAGTAAGAACATAAAGAACCACGCACTTAAGAAGCCTGCAAAGCCATCCATATAGGCGTTAATAAAGTTTGTATCTGCCGATACAGGGAAAATGGCCATGCCACTACTAAGTGCAACTAATAGTGCACAGATTGGCGCAGCGATAAATAAATTTACCCCACGCAGCGTTAAAATGATCAGCAGTATCAAACCGCCTAACAGTCCTATCATGCTCAGCATAGACATTCCTATAATTATTGTTATTACACAGATGAGGTGACATCGGAATAATGCCTTCAGTCTTACCCTAAGCGTTCAAAAAATACATAACACTAAGGTACTATCTGCTTTAAAAATAGCTTAATTGCTTGATAAATAAAGGGCTGTGGCGGGTATAGCACTATGGTACTAATTCAATTTTTGCAACTATCTTCTACATTAACTGACAGGTGACACGGGCAAATCTTATTAAGTCTTCGGCAACATCAATGTGAGTGGCCATAAGACTAATGACAACAATAACAAGGAATACAACATGATAAAGCTTAACCCAAAAGTCGCGCCACTTACTCTGGCTGTATCACTTGCTTTGGCAGGTGTCAGTGCTCAAGCGGCAGAACAAGCCGAACCTGCAGCAAAAAAAGGGGAACTTGAACGCATTCAGGTAACAGCACGTAAAACTGTTGAAAACCTGCAAGAAGTTCCTGTCGCAGTCACTTCAGTGGGTGCTGAAGAGCTGGCAGAAAACGGCATCGTCGTTATGACCGAAGTTCAGCAGTTCTCGCCAAATACCACCTTGCAAGCAAGCCGTGGTACAAACTCTACTATTACCGCGTTTATTCGTGGTGTAGGTCAGCAAGATCCACTTTGGGGTTATGAGCCGGGTGTAGGTATCTATATTGATGATGTTTATCTTGCTCGCCCACAAGGTGCCGTACTTGATCTTCTTGATGTGCAACAAATCGAAGTATTACGTGGTCCTCAAGGGACGCTTTACGGTAAAAATACCATTGGTGGTGCCATTAAATACGTCACCAAAGAAATGAGCGGTGATGCAACGTTAAACATTCAAGGCACTGTAGGTAGCTATAACCAAAAAGATTTAAAAATTACCGGCCAATTACCGATTGTTGACGAAAAGCTTTACGTAGGGTTTGGTTTTGCAACGCTAAATCGTGATGGCTTTGGTGAGTTTTTAACATCGGCTCTTGATAACCAAGACCGCGAAAACTACAACAAAGACGTAACCGCAGCTCGTGTTACCTTAGAGTACACACCGACCGATGACCTTTTCTTCCGCTTAGCGTGGGATAAAACAGAAGATAAATCTAACGCGAAAGGCGGCTATCGTTTACTGCCTAGTCTACTAACTGATGCGCCAGTACCAAACAGCGTGTATGACTCATACACCAGCTTGCCTACATGGAACAAAGTTGAACTTGAAGGCTACAGCCTGACTGCACGTTGGGATATGAGTGATAGCACAAGTATTAAATACATAGGTTCAAGCCGCGAAAGTTACTCTCCAACAAATATCGACTTTGACAATACCTCGTTGCCAATTTTCGATGTACCGGCTATTTACGATGATGAGCAAACCACTCACGAGTTACAGCTAAATCATCAAGGGGATAACTACAAGCTTGTATCAGGCCTTTACTATTATGATGGTGAATCATGTGGTCAATTTGAGGCTATTTTAGGTATCTTAGGTCAAAGTCTAGGTGCACCGGGTCTAACTCGTGAAGTAAGCGGTTGTAGTAATTCAAACAGTAAAGCAGCCTATATTCAAGGCTCGATTGATTTAACCGATAAATGGTCAATGACACTCGGCGCGCGTTACACCAAAGATAAAAAAGAAGCACAGGTTAACAACGGCCTAATCTTTGACATTGTTTATCCAGAGTCAGGTTGGGTGCCAGGTTACACTCGACCAGAAGGCCAACTTGTACCAACGGTACTCGATGATGAAGAAGAGTGGTCACGTTTCACACCGCGTGCAGGTGTTGAATATCAATATTCAAACGACATCATGTTCTTTGCAAGTTACGCGCAAGGCTTTAAGTCAGGTACTTTCAACCCACGTGCAACTACTGCAGAGCCAGCAGCAAAACCAGAAATCGTTGATTCATTCGAAATCGGTATGAAGAGTGAGTGGAACAACAACTTACGTGCAAACGTAACGCTATTCACCCTTGATCATAAAGACCGTCAATATATTTCGGTATTACCGGGCGACAGCGCAGCAGATCTAAACCAACGCTTAGGTAACATTGGTGAGTCAACATCAGATGGTATTGAGCTTGAGCTTAACTATGTTGCAACAGAGTCACTCAGTTTTGATGCGTCAGTAGGTTACATCGATAGTAGCTTTGATAACGTAATTGACTACAACCCAGAAACCGGTGAAGCATTCGATAAATCAGACCGCTTTAGTGTATCAAATACCCCTGATCTTACCTTTAATCTGGGTGCAACATACCGTATGTACACAGAAATGGGTGACTTTGTTATCAATGGTAACTACTACCACAGAGGTGACTACGCACTATTCGAAGAAGATAGCCTATTAACGCAAGATGCTTACGGTATCTTTAATATGGGTATCACTTGGTACAGCACTGATGGCCACTGGACTGCTGGTCTTTACGGTAAAAACTTAACGGATGAAGAGTACATGATTGGTGGTTACCAGTTCGTAGCGCCTGATCCAACAGACCCAACAGATACCAGCAAATACACCCCAGGTTTAGGTGGTGATAATACGCTGATCGGTTACTACGGCGACCCTCGCACTGTAGCCTTCACTGTTGGTTACCGTTTCTAAAATAGAACCTAAATCCTTGTGTGAGAAAGGTTTGTCTGAAACTTCCCTTCAGGCAAACCTTGTTTCAAAACGCAAAATCACTTATAACATAACGCATTGGAGAATCGAGGGAATGTCTTTAGCTGTGAACACCATAATCGCCGATGATCACCCGTTATTTAGAAGTGCATTGCGTCAAGCTGCCGCGACATCAGTGCCAGAAGAACATATCAAAGAAACCAGTGACATTGATGGTTTGTTTGCACTGTTAAGCGCTCACCCTGAGATTGAACTGATATTTTTAGACCTCACCATCCCTGGTGCAAATGGCCTACAAGCCCTTTCGCAACTGCGTAACCACTACCCAGATATTTTAGTGATTATGGTCTCTGCCAATGAGACACCAGCCATCATAAAACAAGCAATGAGTCTTGGTGCTGCAGGCTACATTCCTAAGTCATCTTCTTTAGATGTCATCAGCGAAGCTATTAGTCATGTACTCAACGGCGACACTTGGTTACCACCTGAAGTAGATTTAACCGATGTAGTGATCAACGACGAACAAAGTGAATTTGCTCGCAACCTTGAAAAACTAACTCCACAGCAATACCGCGTACTCGCGATGATTGCCGACGGTTTATTGAATAAACAAATCGCCTTTGAAATGTCGATTCAAGAAACCACAATCAAACAACATGTGTCAGCGATTTTACGCAAACTAAATGTTTATAACCGCACCCAAGCGGGCATTTTGTTTAATCAGCTTTCGCAAGTTGGCAAAATCGAAGAAAGCTAATTTAAGCATTCACTCCCAGTTTTAATTTGAAATTCCCATAAATGGGAATTTTAAAACCAAGAAAAACAATAAAAGCCATTAACTTCAACACTTTAAAGATTGGCATACTCCTCGCTTTAGTGCTCACATCAAAAACTATCTAAGTAAAAATAATAGATACAAATGAACACTAAGGACAACATCGTGTACACAGCTTGCAAAAAACTTGGCAAAAAATTAATCCTTCCAACGATTACTCTTCTATCGCTTATTTTAAGTGCCTTTTCTGCACATGCAGATGAGCTTGACCAATGGCTGGTTGAGTTAATGCAAAAAAGAAATATTCCCGGGCTACAACTTGCTGTCGTTCGAGATAATAAAGTAATTAAAGTTGCCAGCTACGGAGTTGCAAATATTGAAGATAATATCGCCGTTGATGCCGACACTTTATTTGTGATTAATTCCGCAACTAAAGCCTTCGTTGGTGTCGCACTGATGCAACTTGTTGAGCAAAAGAAGTTAGACCTTAATGCACCTATTGGCACTTACCTACCCGAGCTGCCAACTCAGTGGCATGCTATAACAACAAGAGAATTAATGAGCCATACATCAGGTTTACCTGACATCATAAAAGATGAAATTGCTAATCTAATCTCAGATCAAGGGCCTGATGATGCATGGCAACAAGTACAAACCAAACCATTAGAGTTCGAAACCGGCACCCGTTTTAAATATAACCAAACAAACTACGTCATTATTGGTAAGTTAATTAATAAGTTATCTGGGATGCCATTTCAGCAATTTATAGCAAAAAACCAGTTACAAAAAACTGAGATGAACAGAACACTTCAAGCGGGCTTTGGCAATCTCAACAATGTTGTAAAACACTCGGCTAGACGATACGAAACGCAAGGTAATGAACTAATAAATTCAAGAGAAGCCATTTTCTCACCAATGCTACAAACCGCCGCAGGTATGGCCTCAACAGCAACTGAGCTAGCAAATTGGCTAGTGGCATTACAAACAAATCAATTTATTAATGCACAAAGTATTCAACAAATGTGGACCCCGACTCGACTAAAAAATGGTCATACTCAAGGCTTTAATCAGCGCTTAAATGGCTACAGTCTTGGTTGGCCTGTAATGGGACGAGAAGAACATCCGGCATTAGCTGCCATAGGTGGTAACAGAGCAGGTATCTTTATTTACCCTGAAGATAATATGTCGATAGTAATCTTAACCAACTTGATTGGCGCAATGCCATCGCAATTTGTAGATGAAATTGCGGGCTTTTATATCCCTGAAATGAAACAAGAAAATGGCTTTGGTTTAGCGAAAAATATTAAACGCTTATGGCAAGTTCTTGAAGTGCAAGGCTATGAAAATGCAATTACAGCTGCGGATCAATTAGCTAAAGACGAGCAGATCCAATTTACTGAAAGCGATATTAACTTATGGGGTTATTCGCTTATTAACCAAGACAAACTCAATGAAGCGTTAGCGATTTTTAAACTAAATACGCACCTTTACCCACATAGTTACAATACCTTTGATAGCTTAGCAGAGGCATACTGGTACCTCGGTGATCTCAAGCAGGCAACCGCCAATTATAACCATGTGTTAAAGCTTAAACCTGATAACACACATGCTAAAAAGCAGCTGGCTAAGCTTGCAAAGTTACTACAGTAGACTGCGCTTTATATCTGTCCCACTTTTGATTTTATTAATCCCAAAAGTGGGAAAACCCATCTCACCTAAAAAATAAAACCTTTAAAATCAATAAATTAAATCTTGGCACGTTCCTCGCTTTTGTGTTGCTAAACCTACAATACAATGAAATATAGCCAATGGATTTAGACAGCACACTAAAACGCAAACCTCAGCAATCAAAAGCTAAAAAATGGCTTTTTGGTGCAGCTATTGGCGTGTCAGCTCTTGGCGCTTTAATGGTGTATCAATGGGCGACCCCTACCGCGGTTGCTGCAAGCCAATTGCAAATAGTGACCGTGAAACAAGCCGATTTTGTGGTAAAAATACGTGGCTTTGGCCGTTTAAAGCCAAAGTATCAACGTTATTTAACCAATACCGACACCGCAATGGTCGAAGCTATCCATGTATACCCCGGCACTATCGTTAAAAAAGACACTGTGATTTTAAGCCTCGTCAACCCACAGCAAGCGCAGCGTTTATCGGTTGCTCGGCTAGAGCTTGCTCGCCAAAAAGCCAGTGTGAATGAGCAAAAAATTAATCAGCAAAGTGAGCTACTTGAGCGCCAAGCAAATCTCGCCATATTAAAAAGTGAGCTACAAAGCGCAGAGCTTAGAGTCGATGCCGAAAGCAAACTGATCGAGCAAGGAATTGTTTCAAGCCTCGATTACAAACGAAGTATGCTAAACGTTGCACAGCTTACAGAGCGAGTAAGTATCGAGCAGCAACGCCTTGCACAGCTTAAAGAAATGCACTTACAACGTAGCAAAATACAGCAAGAACTATTAAGCCAATTTGAGCTTAATTATCAAGTTGAGCAGCACGCTTTTGATCAGCTGCAAATAACAGCAGGCATCGATGGCATGCTACAAGAGTTGAATGTTGAACTTGGCCAAAACCTAGTGCCGGGTACCCGCCTTGCGGTGGTTGGCTCAAACAAAGCACTCAAAGCAGAGCTAAGCGTTAAGCAAGCAGATGCCGAAAAAGTGGCACTCAATATGGCAGCGAAAGTAAACACCTTTAGCCAAGCAAGCCACGGTGAAGTTGATGCCAAAGTCACCCGAATTGACCCTATCGTTACCGATGGTCGAGTTATTATCGAACTTGATTTACAAGGCACACTGCCTGCCAATGCCCGCCCCGATTTAAGCATTGAAGGCTATGTCGTTAGCAACATTATTCCTGATGCATTAACCATTAACGTGCCACAAAAAGCACAAGCACACAGCGAAGCCACGCTGTTTAAACTTAATCCAAATACCCAGTTAGCAACGCCAACCAATATCGAATTTGGTACACTCAGTGACAATCAAATTCAACTTTTGAGCGGTGCCACCGTGGGCGAACAGCTGATCATTTCAGACCTTTCTAAATGGCAGCATTTGGCAACAATAAAAATCGAACAGGACAGTTTATGAAAACCAACACGCTTATCTCATTAAACAAAATCGCCAAAGTTTATCGCGGCCAAAATGTTGAAACCTATGCATTAAAAGACATCAGCCTGAATATTAACCAAGGTGACTATATCTGCATTAGCGGCCCATCTGGCTGTGGTAAATCGACACTGCTGTCATTATTAGGCTTACTCGATAGCCCAACTGCTGGCGACTATTTCATTAAAGAAGTCGACACAAAAACCCTCGATATGGATCAGCAAGCTGAACTTAGAAACCTTCACATTGGTTTTATATTTCAGTCGTTTAACCTAATTGATGAATTATCGGTTTTTGACAACGTGGCACTGCCACTCACTTACCGAGAGCCAGCCATGAGCCCTAGCGAAATAGAGATTGCGGTAAAACAAGCCCTTGATGAAGTGGAAATGGGCCACCGTGCCCAGCATAAACCCAATCAATTATCCGGTGGTCAGCAACAGCGTATTGCTATTGCCCGCGCACTGGCTGGCAAGCCAAGTATTTTATTAGTGGATGAGCCAACCGGTAACTTAGATTCAAAAAATGGTGATGCTGTCATGGACTTGCTTGATGAGCTGAATAAAAAAGGCACCACCATTTGTATGGTAACCCATGACTTACGTTATGCCGGACGTGCTAAAACGCAACTTAAATTGCTAGATGGTGAAATTGTTTCCTACTCAGAAGCTCGCCAAGCACCTAGCAGCGACACCACAGAGCATGCACTCGAAAGCGCCGAGGTGATGTAATGAAATTAACCAAAACACGTGCCCAACTGAGCTTAGCGTGGGCATCATTAATGAATGCACCGGGCTTTGTCACTGCGGTTATCGCAACGCTTGCTTTAACACTTGCCACCTTGTTTGTAGTGCTTAGCCTTGTTAACAGCTACTTTTTAAAGCCCCTTGATGTGTACGATGAAAGCCGCATGGTGGTGGTTGAGCAATCACTTACTTATGATGACTACGATGCCACCGGCTTTCAAAGCTATCAGTCGATGGTGCATTGGCTTAAGCATAATCAAAGCTTTGAACAAAGTATGATGATCAATGCAGGTGAGCAAATTTTTGCAAACCTCGATGGCGAGCCAAAAGAGCCTGTGCTGTATGTTGGCGGCAACTATTTTGACTTATTAAACACGCCATTTTTAATGGGACAGGGTTTTGATCTTGGAGAAACGCTCGAGACTCCTGATGATCGGGTCGTTATATCTGCTAACTTTTGGCGCAAGCATTACAACAGCGACCCGAACATTATTGGTAAAACACTTTCAGTCATGGCGGGTGAAACCGATTATGTTCACCGTATTGTCGGTGTTGTTGATGATTCATTCAGCCCACCTTACATGTTTAAAGCAAGTGATGTTGAAGTGTGGTTTCCATCAAGTGCGGACCGCCGTTTCTTTCACAATGACGATTGGCAAAGCCCATGGACAAACACTTTTAAAAACCTAAAACTAATTGCTGTTTTAAAGCCTGGGGTCACCATAGATCAAGTTAAAGTCGATTTAAAACAGCAAATTGATACGGTTAAATCAGAGTGGCTAAACAACGGTGGTATCACCGATGTAAAACCTGAAGTAACCCCGTATCGCGACGTTGAGCTGGGTAATAACGATGACTTAAGCTTAATGATGTTAGCCGGTGCAGTAGGGCTACTGATTATTGCAGTACTTAACGTCAGTACTTTTTCTTCTCGCGCGCTCTTGCTCAACATAAAACCCTCGCCTTGCAGGCGGTGTTAGGTGCTAAACGCAGCACGTTATTTAAAAGTATCTTTTTACAGTCACTGATTTTAATGACCTTATCGGTAAGCATTGCGCTGTTTTTATCGGTATGGGGCATACGTTTATTTAAAGTATTGGCAGAAGGCCGATTACCACTGGTTAACAGCTTGGCGGTTGATAGCACGTTGGTCATTGTTGCCATCATACTGTGTATTGCTCTTGCTTATATTTTCTCTGTAATTACAGCGCGTTTGGTGAATTACAAAACCCTAAATACGCAAATGCAGAACAGTGGAAAAGGCGGGGTTTCGCAGGTATCTGGCCGTACAGTGCGTATTTTAATTGGCTCACAAATGTTTGTTGCCGCGCTGCTTGTGAGTTTTTCGGTGATGGTAGTGAGTAAAGCCATGGGCACGATTAACCGCCCACTCGGTAGTGATACCGAAAACCTGTATTTTGCCAACCTGTTCCAGCCAAATAATCAGATGTCATTGGCGGAGCGCTACGAACATATGCTGCAATACAAGCAGGTTTTGCTTGATAGCCAAGGCATTGATGATGTTGCCCTGGGTCACAGCCCTGTTTCGCAAAGACAAAATGCCAACACCCTGACTGATGTAAACGGGAAAAGCTCAATTTTCTTCCCTAGTCAGTGGGTAGGGCCTGATTACTTTGCGTTAGTTAACACCAAAATTCTCGCTGGCCGCACCTTTAGCGAACAAGCTATACGTGGTGAAACCAACGAGATACTTGTCTCGGTCAGCGTTGCAGAGAACTTATTACCAAGCCAAGACTATCGAAATATTATCGGCAAGAGCTACCAAGGCTTAGAAGAAAAGATGTATGAAGTGGTGGGTGTAACCGAAGATTTTAATCACCCTAAATACTACGATGAGTCGTTTGGTCGTCACATTTGGTGGCCAGCGACACCATATAGCTACATGTTTACTATTAAAGCTACTGATGGCGTTAAGCTGACTAATAAACAAATACTTAATACGCTAAAAGAAAAGAACAGCGACTTAACCATGTGGCAGTTTAACGACTTACAGCAAGAGTACGACAATTTACTGTATATGAGCCGTCTGACCGTGGTTCTGTGTAGTACCTTAGCGTTATTTACTCTATTATTAGCAGCAATCGGTATTTTTGGGGTACTGAGCTATAACCTTGGTCTGCGCCGTTATGAGTTTGGTATTCGCATGGCATTAGGTGCGAAAAAAGCGCGCTTATTCAAGCTGATGAGTGTTGAAGCCATTATTCCTGTGCTCATTGGCTTTGCAGTTGCGCTCGCTGCGGTAATGGTGAGCTTTTACATGTTACAAGGGCAGCTAATGTCGTGGCTGGTGCTTGATGTAAGACTGCAATTACTCGCTTGGAGTATTACCTTATGTATTGCGCTATTTGCTTGCTTTAGACCTTTGGTTTTACTACTTAAAGCAAAACCTATGGCTGCACTGCGTAACGATTAACAGCACAAATGGTGGCTTAAGTTTAAGCCACCTCAACAGGATAATAAGAAAACATCATGGACAAAATCTTAGTCATAGACGATCAAGCTGATGTACGTCTGGCTGCTATTGTTGCATTACAACAACTAGGCTTACCATGCCTTGAGGCCGAAGGCCCTGAACATGCGCTTGAGTTATTAAAAACCGAGCACATTAGCCTGATTTTGCTCGATATGAACTACAAGCTCGACACTACCTCAGGTGAAGAGGGATTACGCTTTTTAAAGCAACTAAATCAATTAGGTTCGACCATACCTGTCATTGTGATGACCGCATGGGCCAGCATTGACGTCGCTGTTAAAGCCATGCAATTAGGGGCAGTCGACTTTGTTGAAAAGCCATGGAATAACCTACGCTTAACCGCCGTTGTACAACAACAACTAAAACTTAAGCAAAGTAATCACGACAACGCGTGCTTAAAGGCACTTACCAGTGACTCACAAGCACATTACATAGCCCAATCAGAAATCATGCAGCTGTTACTCGCCAAAGCTGAGCGCGCTGCAAAAACCGATGCCAGTATTTTAATTACCGGCGAAAATGGCACAGGCAAAAGCTTATTGGCACATTATATTCATCAGCATTCACTCAGAGCTGATAAACGCTATGTAAGCGTGAATGTTGGCGCCATTGCCCCAACGCTATTCGAAAGCGAATTATTTGGTCATAAGAAAGGCGCTTTCACTGATGCCAAAGAAGACCGCTTAGGACGATTTGAAATTGCCGAAGGCGGCACCTTATTTTTAGATGAAATTGCAACGTTAAGCCTCGAGCTGCAAAGTAAAATGCTCCGCGTGCTAGAAAGCAAAGAGTTTGAAGTGCTAGGCTCAAGCCAAACCAAAACCGCCGATGTTCGCATTATTTCTGCCACCAATAGTGAATTAGCTACAGCCATTGAGCAGGGTGAGTTCCGCCGTGACTTATTATTTAGGCTTAATACCATTGAACTCCACATTCCACCTCTTCGCGACAGAAAAGACGACATTGCCCCATTAGCTGAACACCTGTTGTTAGTGCATGGTAAAAAATATCAACGAGCGAATATGGCGCTCAGTGATGATGCCCTAAAGGCGCTAAAAAATTACAGTTGGCCTGGTAATATTCGTGAGCTAAGCCACTGCATTGAACGTGCGGTGATCATGAGCAATAACAACAATATTCAAGCCAATGACCTCATTTTAGATCAACCAAGTTGCGAGCAAACAAATAGTAATGCGGAACAAGCTTTGCCACTATTGCCCCTTGAAGAACTTGAAAAACAAATGATTCAAAAAGCGCTGCTGCAATTTAATGGCAATGTTATCGCCGCAGGAGAATTTTTAGGATTAAGTAAATCGGCGATTTATCGTCGCATTGATAAACATCAGCTCGATTTAAAAGAAGTAGAACGCTAAATGAGTAGCAAGTTGTCGTTAGAGCAGCGTATTCGACGCTATTTTTATATGGTTATAGCGCTGCTATTAACGCTTGGTATTGCCCTTTCGCTCAGCTTAAAACTAGATTGGTTTGCCAGTATCAGTCTATTATTGCCGTTTATCGGGATAAGCGCTTTTGCTTTAATTAAAAGCTACCGTACGATCACCGATGTGGTTGAACGCTTTGGTCTGCAACTAGATGCACTGGCAAATGACGAAAGTAATAGTTGGCATTTAGCGTCTTATCAAAGTGGGCGAGTCGCAGCACTTAAACAAGATTTTGCCAAGCTCAGCAATAAAATAGCCAAGAACAAACGCCATTACATGCAAACAGAAGAGTTTGTTTTTGAGTTTGCCAGCATGCTGGACTTACCCATCGTTATCCTAGACCCCCATAGCTTGATTTACTTTAGTAATAAGGCGTTTAAAAACAGTATTAACCATCACCAGATTGAAGGTAAATCGGCCAGCGACTTAGGCATTGCCGTGCATGATGGCGAATGGCAACAAAACAGTGACTCACTGTTTAAACAACGCTTTCAAATCTCATCGCAGACTTTTTGGCGGACCGGCAGAAACTTTGAATTACTAACCTTCTTTTCAATTGAGCAACAGCTTCGCGATAATGAACAACTTGTTTGGCAACGGTTAATTCGAGTGTTAAATCATGAAGTGCGTAACTCACTCACGCCGATTTATTCAATGAGTCAGTCATTGCAAACCCTTAAACGCCAAGGGCAAATTAGCAGTCACGATGATCTCGCCCAAGATATGCTGCAAGTAATAGAAAAACGCGCTCAGCACTTGCTTGATTTTGTAGCCAGTTACAGTGCGTTTGCCAAGCTACCACCCGCACAAAAACAGATAATCAGTAGCGAGCAATTAAACACTCGCTTAAGCGCTATCTTTCCTGAACTAGTAATAAATAGCAGCGAAGAGTTACATTTTAATGCCGACCTAGGTCAGCTAGAACAAGCGTTAATCAACTTGATAAAAAATGCCTTTGAAGCAGGTAGCAATTCAGCCCCTACCCTCACTTGGTCAAGACAAGGTAATAACTTAAGTATTGCAATTAGCGACCAAGGTTGTGGCATTCAAAACCCCGATAACTTGTTCGTGCCATTTTACTCAACCAAGGCAAATGGCACAGGTATAGGGCTGGTGATCACCCGAGAACTTGTGCGCAACCAAGGTTTTGAGTTATCGATAAACTCAAAGCCCCAGCAAGGCACACAAGCTAAAATTACCATGATTAAGTCAGTCGCTTAATCATGCGTTTTAAGGCAGGCGCTTTCAGAGGCTTATAAAGCAATGGATAGCCCGCATCGAGCACTAACTCGCGTATGCCTTCATCATGATTTGCGGTGTTAACGATAGCTGGTAAGCGTGTTAGTGCGGCTTGCTCAATTACTTCAAGGCCTGTTACTCCATCATCAAGCTGATAATCAATAATCAACAATTGCGGTAGGGCTTGGCTTGCCTTTAGCTGCTCAAGCTCCGCTAAGTTAGTGGCCGTTGAGATTTCGCAGCCCCAGTTCTCAAGTAACTGTTTTAATGCCTCTAACACGTTGCGGTCGTTATCAAGCAACCAAATACGCAATTGCCCCAGCTCTGTTTCTTGTGATGCCTCTGCACCTTTGGCTTGCGCTGGCGCAGCGCTGACTTTACAAGGTAGTGTTAGGGTAAATTGCGTACCTTTACCAAGTTCAGATCCCATCACTAGGGGGATTTTAAGCAAATCACAAATACGTTTGGTAATAGCCAGCCCTAAACCTAAGCCTTCAGCACTTGGTTTTGCACCAAGCTGTTTAAACTCTTGGAAAATAGTTTGCTGATCATTGGCAGCAATACCAATACCGGTATCTTCAACAATAAACGACACATGATTATCTTCGTACTGCATTTTTAAGCGCACTTCACCTTGCTCAGTGTAACGAATCGCATTACTCAAAAGGTTACGCAGTACTCGGCGTAATAGCGCTTTGTCGGTATGCAGGCGCACATCGCAGGTTTCAACAATAAATTTCAAACCTTTTTCACGCGCTAAAGCTTCGTAATCATTGCGAAGTGGTTCAACAAGAGAACTGGTTGCAAATTCGCTCATTTGTACTTTAAACGAGCCTGAATCGAGCTTGGTTAACTCTAAAATACTCGATAACAACTCTTCGGCGCTGCCTAATGAATTCTTTATATTCATCGCCAGCTCTTTAAGCTCGGTGTCTTGGGCTTTTTCATTCATTAAAGAACAAAATAAACTCGCGGCATTAAAAGGCTGTAATAAATCGTGGCTGGCAGCCGCAAAAAACCGGGTTTTACTGACCGTTGCTTGCTCTGCCACTTGCTTTGCCATCGACAACTCTTGGTTTGCTTGAGTCAATGCCAAGGTGCGTGCTGCGACTTTTTCTTCGAGGCTAACATTGGCTTCTGTTAACGCTTTTTGTTGTTTTACGAACTCGGTGATGTCGGTATAGGTTGTTACAAAGCCGCCACCTGGCAGTGGGTTACCTTGCATTTCAAACACGCGACCATCATTGTGTGAGCGCTGGTATTTATAAGCACTGCCTTGGCGTAAATAGGCTAAGCGTTTTTCAACTTCGCTGGTCATGCTCTCGCCGCTAAATAAGCCTCGCTCGGCATTAAAACGAATAATGTCAGCAACTGGGCGGCCTATGTAGAGCGCATCATCTGGGTAGGCGAACATGTTTTTGTAGCCTTGGTTCCAAGCAACTAAGCGCAGTTCACTATCAACTACACTAATCCCTTGTTGAATGTTTTCGATTGTTGATTGTAATAAATCACGATTAAATTTGAGTACTTGGCTTGCCTCATCAACAAACTCAGCAACCTGCTCTAGCGGCTGACGCTGCTCATCTTTAGCTACATCTAAAATAAGCCGCGCCGATGCACCACCTATCACCGCTGACATCTCGCGCTCAACCAGTAGCTCTAACTCAACATTGGCGGGACGCTTCCACTTACTTTTATCATCAGGAAAGTAATGATTAACCAAAGACTGCGCCGCTTCTTTTTCAGCAAATCGCTGCAAAAGTGCACCTAGGTCGTGATAGCTCAAGGGCTGCAGATGATTACTCACCCGAGAATCACTCAGCTGCGATACAAACTTATTGCTCTGTAAGCGTTCAGCTAAGGTTGCACGACTAAATAGCGGCACTAAAAAATACACTAAACAGTTCGCACCTAACGACAGCAACAAGGCTTGGCTGATACTTTCCATGCCTAAAGAAAATAAATCGGTAGGCGCGAGCCAGCTAATTCCCCAAGGTCCATCCACAAGCCATAAGCTATCGCGACCTAAACCTCCAGCAATATTTGGCAGTAAGAGTGTGTAACCCCAAATGATAAAGCCACTTAAAATGCCCAATTGTGCGCCGCGACAGGATGCTTGTCGCCACCATAAGCCAATGATCATGGCCGGTGAAAATTGTGCGACTAAGGTAAACGACATTAAACCCACATTGGCAAGGGTTGTACTTTCGCCAAGAACCCGGTGAGTAAAATAACTAAGCAATAAAATCAGTACGATAACGATTTTACGCGCATGTAATAGGTTGTTTTTATCAAGTCCGCGGCTACTCGATGTGAGCTGTGAGCGGCGTAAAATAAATTGATTAATAAAGTCATTGGTGATCATCACTGAAAGCACAATGGATGACACAATCACCATACTGGTTGCCGCTGAAAAGCCGCCTAAAAACGCCAATAGCGCCACAAAGGCATCATCAGCCGCCATAGGTAGCGCCAATACAAAGGTGTCGTAACCGACTTCTTGACCTTGAAAGTAAATTAATCCGGCGTATGCAATTGGTAGAATAAACAGGTTGATAAGTAATAAGTAAATCGGGAATAGCCAACGTGCCGAGGCCAATTCTTTATCGTTATTTTTCTCGATAAAGCTCATGTGGAACTGCCTTGGCAAACATAAGGTCGCCAAAATACCAAGTAAAGTATGGGCAACATACACATAGGTCGGGCTTTGTGTAGCAGCCACTTGCTGATCAATATTTAGTTCATGGGCTTTATCGTACAGTGCCACTGGGCTATCAAATAGCGCAAAACACACATACAAACCCACAGCTAAAAATGCCAATAACTTAACCACAGATTCAAAGGCAATACTGGCAATAAGACCGGGGTTATGTTCGCTAGGCTTTAAGCGCCTTGCACCAAATAAAATAGCAAACAGTGCTAATACAAGCGTGATATAAAAAGTACTATCGGCCCATACTTCATGGCTTTGCATCATTGAACGGTTAGTTAATAAATTAATACTTTGTGCGGTAGCACTTAGCTGCAAAGAGATATAAGGCACAATAGCAATCACTGAAATCAATGAAATGAGCCCTGATAAGCTCGACGACTGACCATATCGCGTAGCAATAAAATCTGCCATCGAGGTTATTTTTTGCTGCCTACAAATATGCGCTATACGGCAATACACTTGCCAACCAAAAATAAATAGCAAAATAGTGCCGGCATAAGTCGGTGCTAGCCACCAGCCATTATATGCAGCTTGTGCTGTGGTACCAAAAAACGCCCAAGAGGTGCAGTACACTCCAAGCGATAAACCATAGGTTAAGCCTTTAAAAGGCAATACTTTTCTTTTATCAGCCCAGCCTGCAACCGCAAATAAAATTGCCAGATATACAATTGCAAGAAGGCTTATTGACCAAATTGAGAACATCGTGTGTTTTTATTTTAATTGTTATAGCACCAGCATAGTTTTTATTGCGCGTAATTTACAGCCTAACTTTAGTGCTAATGCATTGTATTGCTGAAGTTTAAAAAACAAACACAAAGAAATGAGAATTATTTTCAATTGAGTATTGACAGACACGCAAATCTAATTGATAATCACTATCAACAAGACAGTGAAGTGTTATGACTTGTTCGGAATAAACTGATTTGTTTCTCGACCCTGAAACACGTGTGGCCCACGATAAAGCTAAGATCGCCTGTTGCTAATCGCAACGCCCCTTGATGTTGGCAACAGGTGATCGCCCTACTATTTTACTTGCTACATTGCTCATATCGGTGACGGTAGATATGAAACTAAAAAAGCCCTTACAGGGCTTTTTTTATGTCTGAAAAACAAATGATGGCTTGTTAACGGCGATTCTTGCGCGCACGCGCTCGGCGTTGTTTTTTCTCTTCTTCTTTTGCGGCTTTTTTTGCCTCTGCAGCAGCGCGAAGCTGTGCAACCATTTGCTCTTCTTCTTCACGCATGGCCGGTGTTTCCATGGTAATACGACCAATAATGCCATCGCGTAATTCGTTAATAAGAATTTCAGACATCTTGTAAGTATCGATTTGATTACCACCGCGGATACAGCCACGCTTTTTACCTGCCATTTCAACAAACTCCCAGTCAGACTCTGGTAGCTCGTCAATTTTATAACGGCTTTTTAAAAGCTCTGGGTATGCATGCAGTAAATATTCAGCGGTGTAACTAGCCACTTCTTCGTAATCGATAGCGGTATCACGAATTGCACCGGTTGCTCCTAAACGATAACCTGAGTTTTCGTTTTCTACTTTAGGCCACAACATGCCCGGCGTATCGTAAAGCATAATGCCATCGTCAAGCTTAATACGTTGCTGCGCTTTTGTTACCGCAGGCTCATTACCTGTTTTTGCCACAATACGGCCAGCTAAGGTATTAATAAGTGTTGATTTACCAACATTGGGAATACCCATGATCATGGCTTTAATTTGTTTATCAGCACCCACTTTATGCGGCACTAATTTTTTACAAAGTTCATTAATACGGTGTACTTCACCCGCTTTATCATTACCAAAATCAATCGCTTTCACGCCACTTTGCTGCTCAAAGTAGTCTTTCCAAGCTTGCGTCAACTTAGGATCAGCTAAGTCCGCCTTGTTCATGATTTTGATCACCGGTTTATCGCCACGAAGCGCAGTAACCATTGGGTTTTCACTACTGTAAGGAATACGGGCATCAAGTACCTCAATGATCACATCCATCTGTGGCATGATTTCTTTAATTTCGTTGCGGGCTTTGTTCATGTGACCCGGGAACCACTGTATTCCTGCTCTACTCATTAGATTATTAAGCTCTTTATTTTAAAGGCTAACGCCATGGGGATTTTGCTGATAGGTATAGTTTACTACATCAAGCAGGATTGTTTAAAAATAAAATCATGCCTTCCATCACCACGAAAGACGAGCGACTACATGCGCTGTATCTGCATGCAGTGAGAATGACCAACCATTGCGCTCACATAAGCGTTGCACAATACCTAAACCTAAGCCGTAGCCGTGAGAAGCTGTTTCAGTCGCCGTATACTGGGTATCACCGCCACTGAACTGATTAGTGATTAATAATTCATGCTCTTTAATCAAAATTGCAATCGGTTCCTGTCCTGCAAGGGTATGCTCAAACGCGTTTCGCACCAGGTTATTAACCGCAATAGAAAATGCCTGTGCATGCCCATAAATTATGGGATTGGCGAGCTCATCAAGTTCAACACCAACGAGCTTACCGTTTAACAAATAGCGTTGCTGCTCTACTGCTTTTCTTACCAGTGGCATTACTAAAAACTGCTCATCATACAAGCCATCATCAGTTTCACGAGCAAGACACAAAAACATTTCGATCATTGTATTCATGTCGTGTGTTGCCCGCCTTACACGATCTAGCACCTTCATATCGGCAGGAGTCAATTGGCTTTGTTCTAAAAGCTCTAGGGCGCCGGTAATGACTGTCACTGGCGTACGCAATTCATGGCTTGCTGAGTCTGTAAAATAGCGTTCTCTTGCGATGAATGCACTCACTCGCTCAAAAGCCTGCTCTATTGTACTTGCGAGCATGCCAACTTCATCATTTGTATATCGGTTAGCATGTATACGCTTGTAATCTTCGTTTGATAATTGCTCAGGATTAATGTCGGCCACAGCTTTAGCAAGTTGAGTTACGGGAGCCAAAGCTCGACGCATCACAACAATTCCAAGCCCAAAGCCTAATAACCCCAATGTTCCTACAAGGCTGCTAATAATAAGTAATAACCACCAATCCTCTGACGAAGAAGCCTCAATCTGCGCGACATCAAACACTACAAACCCAGGTGACTGCTCATTGCCTGTATCAATTACGGCAACATGTAATTCTTCGCTATCAAATTCATACAAGCCTACTGCTGGATTTGTTTGCGCCCACGCTTGAAGTGATTGAGGTAAGTTATCTACTTTATCGTACGCCTTAAGATTTGTAGTAATAGCAGGGTAGTTATCTGATGCAACTTGCAATTGCTGGGTTAGCACACGATCTTCACTCAATCTTATTGCAGCAAAGAAAGCAAACCCCCATGCAATACTGAGCACAGCCACACACATTGCAAATGCGATAGCGACACGTTTGTGCAAACTATGCCGATACATTATTGCACGTCCTTTGCAATTCGATAGCCGATACGGTGCACAGTATGAATCAATGGTGTATCAAATGGTTTATCAATTGCCTGTCTTAACTTGTACATGTGCGAACGAAGCGCGTCACCATCGGGAGGCTCATCTGCCCATAATAAAGTTTCGAGACTATCGCGTGTAACAACAGAAGGAGATACCTCCATTAACCGCTGCAATAACTTCATACTTGCAGGATTAAGCTCAATAAGCTGGCCTGCACGATGTACTTGCAAGGTGGACTTATTCATCGTTAGATCAGACACAGTCAATACCTTGTTGGTATTGCCATGACTCCGCTTATAAAGAGCTTGAAGGCGCACATGTAACTCTTGCAATGCGAATGGCTTTACCAAATAATCGTCGGCTCCGACTGCAAACCCTCTCAGTTTATCATCAAGCGTGTCTCTCGCAGTGAGCATAAGTACAGGTGTTTCAACGTCAGCTTCAGCTCGCAACTTTTGACAAAAGTGTAAGCCATCCATCCCTGGAAGCATTAGGTCTAAAACAATGACATCAAACTTGTTGTTCATCGCTAGTTGCATTGCACTTATACCGTCATAAGCAAAGTCCAAGAGATAACAGTGCCTTTCTAGATACGCAGCAATATTCGCACTAATGTCACGATTATCTTCAACAATCAAAGCTCTGATCGGCTCAGTATTCAAAGCATCTAGCATTTTTCTTCCTTACCAAGCGTAATCTAATCGCAATCCGATCAGCGGTTCAGCTTCGCTATCGTCAACGACTTCAATTCCTCGGCGGTAATCAAACTCAGTGTCATCAGCTGATGAAGCTGCCGTGACATTTATAACATCAAGGAAGGCGGTAACATCAATAGGACCAAAGGCACGTCGGTAATCTACACGAACATTCAATGAGCCTGATCCTTCTTTACGGCCAACATTACGCTCTGTAATTTCCTTAGAGTAACGCAAAGGCTGCCCTGGCCCCAAAACATCTTCATGTACAATAAATATGTCATCTGGTCTGCCAGAAAGGTATTTATATCGTCCAGCAAGCTTCCAACGGTCACTTATCTCCCATGTCAGCCCTAACGTGGCAACATGTTCACGACTAAATTCAGCAGCTACGTCGCCAAAACCATCCTTTCGGTCTACGACCGCATCATTGTAAGAATAGGTTGCACTGGCGTAAAGACCTTCGAAAATAGTAGCATTAAGCACAAAATCAGCACCATATGAAGTACCATCACCATCATTTGCATAAGTTCCACTGGTACGGTCTAGGTCAACCACTAAGTCGCTAAGTTGCTGATAATAAACTTCCGTTAGTAATGACCAGTTGGCATTAGGGAAATATTTAAAACCAACACTCGTATGGGTAATTTTTTCAGTTTTAAGATTATTAGTCTCGTTAGCTGCAAGTTCTAAATATCGCGGTGACTGATGAAATAACCCCGCCGTTGCAAAATACCTTACCTTTTGACTTGGCATCCAGTTGATGCTGAATCGAGGTGATATAAAACTTTCATCAGCAAACCCATCTCGTTCAAATCGTAAACCTGTACCAAAATCCCAATCACCCATTTCAAAAATTTGTTCTATGTAGCCTGTATAGTTTACTTCTTTCAAAGACGTGACTGAATTAAGGCTTTCAGGGGTTAGTACAATAAACTTTTGCTGTGGGTCTGGTCTATAATCGTCACTATCATAAACATACCGATTCCATTCACCATCTAAAAAGGTGCTGTAATCTAGTTCAATTTGCGTAATTCGGGCACCGACGCTCAACATCCCTAATTGATTTTCTACCTCAAAATCACTTCTCCAACCAATTTCTGTTTCACCTTCAGATATAGTGATAATGTCTTCTCGAATAGGGTATTCAGAAGCTGGCGCTCCCTCGGGCACAAGATCTGGATAAGCCTCACCTTCAGAGCTCAATTTATCACTTTTTCGGTAGTAAACTTTATTAGTCAAAACAGCAGTTTCACCAAGTAACGTGGTCAATGTTAAACCATACAAGTCACTATCTTGCTCGGCATTTTGCAATGCAGTATCTTCAAAATTAGGTGATTCAGAAACATGCTCAACGCCACGAGTATATTTCTCATGCGTATCCATGAGTAACACTTCAAAAGTGTTATTTTGATTAATGGGTATCACTGATTTAAAAATAATATCCCTTAAAACAGGTTCACCAATATCTAGCTCTTCGATAGTTTCAAACAAGGCACCAAAATCTAACCGCCTTGCAGAAAAAAGCATAGTTGCTTCATCAGTGATATTTATAGGGCCGTCATAACCAACTTCATAACCAGCAAGGTCGTAGCGAAAACTGGCAGATGGGCTAGGGTTACCATCGGCCACTTCTAGCTTCAGTAAAGACCCTGCACGACCACCATAAGCTGCTTGCCACCCGCCAGGTGAAAATTCTGCTCCATTTATCACATTGGGGGCAAATATAGAAAAGCGACCACCGCCGCCTACATCTTCCTCTTCACCTAACGTCGCATCAAAGTGAATAGCTTTATCAAAAGGAAAATCATCAACAAAGAGTAAATTATCTCTTGGGCCTCGACCACGCACACTAAAACTTGCAAATTCACTGTCAGATGCGACACCTGGCAATCCATCTAGAGAAAGTAGTGGATCTGCACCTCCTCCCACGGCACTTCGCAGAGATTCTCTGTCGAGATAGGTGCTAGAGCCTGAAGTAAATGTATCAGCTTGTTGGGCTCTTACTTCAACTACTTCTATGGCTTGTTCTCTAAGGTCAAATTCAACCTTCGTATTTTTACGAGTTACAACGCGAATACTTGGTTCGTATAAAGCCGCAAAGCCACTTTTTGTAATCTTTATTGAGTAAAGGCCCGGGTCGAGTCGCTCAACAACAATACGCCCTTGTAGATCAGTTTGTAAGGTTTGTATTGCAGAGGTTTCTCGTTCCTTAAGTATGACTTGTGCGTTTGGAAGTGGTCGATCTGTAGTCTGATTTTTAACAATAACCGTTATTGCCCCAGGCTCTTCTACTGCGTAAGAGTAAAATGCCAAACTACTCAACAATAGCCATGTAAATGACCAGAGTATCTGTCTAAATTGCTCTCTCATAATTGCGTCCCTCTTGGCATCAACCATGATCTTGATTTCAATAACTTGCACATACTTTCATCCTCCCAAATAGCCCTAATTATTGAATTCGAATTAATCAACTTTAGACGTTAGCAAAGTAAATGTGACTAAAATGTCACCGGCGTAATTTAGGTTTATGAATACTGCTTTTGATAATAGATAAGGATTAATCAAAAGTTTCGCTGGAGATATTTAAACGTCGGTAAGATTAATTGCGCTATAATGGCGCAAATTTTTTCAAGTAAGCAGTTATGGCTCTTAAATCAACCATTATTAAAGCGCAATTATCGCTAAGCGATATGGACCGCCACATTTATCAAGATTTCAATTTAACACTGGCACAACATCCATCAGAAACCGAACAACGCTTGATGATCCGCTTGTTAGCTTTTGCACTTAATGCTCGTGAAGGCTTAGAGTTTACGAAAGGCTTATGCGCAGATGACGAGCCAGAGCTTTGGCACATTAACTACAGCGAAGAAATTGAATTATGGATTGAGCTAGGTTTACCTGATGAAAAACGTCTGAAAAAAGCCTGCAATAAAGCCAAGCAAGTTGTTTTGTATACTTACGGTGAAAATAACCAAGCAATTTGGTGGCAAAAACATCAGCCTAAGTTGTATGATTTTAAAAACTTGAGTATTTTTAGTCTCGATTATGCTGCTACCCAAGCACTAGCAGAGTTAGCCGATCGTAATATTAAGCTCACCATCACAGTTCAAGATGGCGAAGTATGGGTTAGCTCAGATACAGCAAATATCGAAATTAAACCGCAACAGTTAATGTAAGGAATGCGATGGCAATTAGGCAGGTTGTAGTATTACACGGACTTTATATGTCGGGCTTTGTGATGCGCCCTCTGTGTGCGCGTCTCGAAAAGTCAGGGCTTAAAATACTCAATTTGACCTACAATACACTCTCCCCCGATAGAGCGGCAATTTTCGATAAGATTGATCGCTTTATTAATGGTAAGCCAACCGCCTTGGTTTGCCATTCAATGGGGGGGTTAGTCGCCCGCGCTTACCTTGAAGCCAATTCACTACAAAGTCGCCATGTCGAAAAGGTAATCACCTTAGGCACTCCACATAAAGGCAGCCATATTGCTAAGCAAATGCAGCAAAAAGGCTTTGAAATGCTGTTAAAAAACAGTGTGGAATTTTTATTATCAGAGAATGGAGATTGGCCGTTTAATGCCAAGCTTTATAGTATTGCCGGCGACTTACCAATAGGGCTAATGCCACTGATTGCCAAAGGCAGTGTTTCTGATGGTACGGTTTTGATAGATGAAACCAAGCTCAATGGCATGGCAGAGCATAAGGTGTTTCATTTGAGTCACACCAGTATGATCTACTCACGCCAAGTGATGGATTACATTATTAAGCTTATAAATCAAAGTGAGTGATACTTTAATCTTCAGCACTTGCAGCCACTTTGTATGAGATTAATACAATGATCCCTAAAATCAGTGGTACTGGTGCAGCAATGTAACCAAAGGTATCAAAGTTTGCGAAGCTAGCGCCGGCTAAATGACCTACTAAACCGATAACAAATGCAAGTAATGCAATCACTACAACAACTATTTCAGCTTTACTTTCTTTAACTGTTTTACCGTCCATTTTTATTCTCCTGGTTAAATGCGGTAAGGTCATTATGCGCTTCTATTTCGTTGCTTTTTTGACCTAAATCAAGTTCTAAATCGGCGTGTTTATCAGCTAATACAAACTTTGTTTTAGATCATACTTTCTGCTTAATTTTTGCATATCTGCAAAATAAGGTAGATTTTTTGCTCAGTTGCCCCAAGTGTATATAACAGGTAATTCAATGTTATGTTGATAGTGCACTAGCGGGTAAAAACCGCCTTTGATAGCTAAAACCTATCACGGCGTTCGAATTAAACCATTTTACAGATTAACCAAGATGGCTAATACTTAACACCAAGCACTAGCAAGTAAACAATTAACGGTTTTTTTAAGGAGCAATCTATGTCACAGGTAAATGCAATTGGTTTAAACAGCGCAAAAAGTGAAGACATCGTAAATTCACTAAACTCTTTACTAAGCTGCTACCAAATTCAATACATGAACGCACGTGGTTTTCATTGGAATATCAAAGGTCGAAACTTTTTTGAATTACACCTTAAATTTGAAGAAATTTATAACTTACTACTTGAGAAAGTAGATGAGATTGCAGAGCGTATTTTAACCTTAGGTGGTACACCTGTGCATGCATTCTCTGAGTACATTGAAGCAAGCAAGATCAGTGAAGCTAAAAATATCACTGAAGGTACTGCTGCTGTTGAAAATCTTTTAGCGGGTTACAGCACGCTTATTCAGATGCAGCGTGAAATCTTAGCGCAAGCAGGTGATGCGGACGACGAAGGTACAGCATCATTAATGGGCGACTACATTAAAGAACAAGAAAAACTTGTTTGGATGTTAAAAGCTTACCTTGGTTAATGTTTAGAACAGAGACTAAAAAGCCCTCAATTGAGGGCTTTTTTACTTTAACCACTTTCTTAAATTTTCGTACTCGGGCCTTGCTTGAAAAAGACTCTCGGCATCTGGGTGAAAATAAATATCCATTTCTACCCCCGACCAAACTACCTCTAACAAATTGCGGGCAATGATATTTGCTTTAATATAATCAACACGTTTGTAGCCCCGCGCTTTTACGGCCTGAAAGTAAGCCTTTGCAATCTCAATACTATCAGCCGTCGCTAATTCAAATTGCTCCAAATTCACTACCGCATACTGAATTGATTGTTCAGGGTATTTCATGATTTCTTGACCGACTTCAGTGCTAAATGAAGCAACCGCCTCTTTGTTAAAGCTGCCGCTCATTTCCACATAAATCACTGGCGGCTCAACAAAATAGCGCCAATCACCATGGGCTTTAAACATGCTTACCCCTTTGAAATACAACTTAAGTTTACGCTTATAAACGTTATTTACTTATTTATCTAAGCCTTAATTCGGTAATAAAGCAATAAAAAACGCCATTTCTAATGCCTTTTCTTCAAGGCTTTTAAAACGACCAGATGCGCCGCCATGGCCTGCATCCATATCGGTTTTAAACACCAAAATGTTGTCATCAGTTTTAAATTCACGCAGTTTTGCCACCCACTTCATTGGCTCCCAGTATTGCACTTGAGAGTCATGAAAGCCGGTAGTTACGAGAATATTAGGGTAGTCCTGCGGCTTAATATTATCGTACGGCGAATATGCCTGAATCACATCATAAAACGCAGGGTCATTTGGATTGCCCCACTCGTCATATTCATTCGTAGTAAGAGGAATACTCTCATCTAGCATGGTGGTTAGCACATCTAGAAATGGCACATGACAACCGATACCTAAATAAAGCTCAGGAGCTTGATTTACTACAGCCCCCATCAGTAACCCTCCAGCACTACCACCAGAGGCAAATACTTTTTCTGGGTGTGCATAGCCTTGCGTAGTAAGAGCACGCGTAACATCAATAAAGTCACTAAAGCTGTTTTGCTTATATTGCTTTTTACCTTGTTCATACCAGTGACGGCCTAGCATTTCGCCACCACGAATATGCGCAATCGCATAAACAAAGCCACGGTCTAGCAAACTTAATGAGCTGCTTGAGAAGCTAGGATCGATGGTAATTCCGTACGCACCATAGCCATATTGCAGTAGTGGGTTAGTGCCATCTTTATTAAATTTATCAATACGATAAACCAAAGACACCGGCACTTGTTCGCCATCTCTTGCGGTGATCATTAAACGCTCTGAACGGTAGTTTTGCGGGTCAAACTCGCCGAGTACTTGCTGTTGTTTTAATAAGGTTTTGTTCCCGGTTTTTAAATCAACATCATACAAAGAACCCGGCGTTGTTAAGCTCGAATAGTAAATGCGTGCAGTGCTCACATTCGGCTCTGGGTTCATTGCAATTGCGGCATAATAACAAGGATCATCAAACTCTAAAGTAAGGCGCTGATCGTGCTCATTAACTACCACAAAACGTGTTTGGCCTAGCTCTCGCTCAGTGAGGATAAGGTAGTCATCGAATATCTCAACCCCTTCTAACAACACGTTTTCGCGATGCGGGGTATGTTCTTGCCAAAGACTTTTATCGCCAACGGTACTTTGTGTCGCAGTCATTAAGCGAAAGTTTTTCGCTTGCCAGTTAGTCACAATGTAAAAGGTATCACCTAGCTTATCAACATCGAACTCATGGCCTTCTTCGCGTGGCATTAAAGCGCTAAACTCCCCCTCTGGGTTATTAGCATCTAGCACCCAAGTATCGTTTGTTTCTGTGGTCGCAAGGTCAATAATGATAAGGCTTTCATCGCGGCTTTTGCCAAGCCCCATGAAGAAGCTTTTATCTTGTTCTTCATAAACCAATACGTCATCAGCTTGCGGGGTGCCTAAAACATGGCGGTAAACCTGAAAACCCAACAAAGTTTGTAAGTCTTTTTTCACATAAAAAACGGTTTTACTGTCATTAGCCCATACCACTTGACCTTCGGTGTTTTCGATAACATCACTAAACATCTCACCATTGGCAATATTTTTAAAACGCACGGTATATATACGGCGACCTTCGGTGTCTTCTGAGTAAGCAAGTAGCTGTTCGTCAGGACTAATAGCCACTTCGCCCAACTCATAAAATTCGTAATCGCCGGCTAATTGATTTACATCTAACAACAAGTGCTTATCGCGCGCTTCTATGGAGCTGCTGCGATAATGGCGCGCATATTCATCATCGCCACGTACTTCTGAGTGATACCAATACTGACCATCTTTCACAGGTACCGTGTTGTCGTCTTTTACAATACGGTCTTTTAACTCATTAAATAATTGTTCGCGCAGAGGTTTTATGTCTGCTAGTTGCTTGTCGCAATAATCGTTTTCGGCATTTAGGTGCGCTAATACATCCTCATTTTCACGCTCATCATCACGCATCCAATAATAATTATCGGTGCGAGTCTGTTGATGAGTAGTTAATTGATGAGGGTGTTTTTTGGCAACAGGTGGATGCGCTAATAAAGACAAAGAATACGATTTTGATGACACAGGGAAAAACCAAAGTAAAAAACGAATTGCAGGCAGTTTATCACAGAATTATACCAATCAGCTTAATTAAGCAGTCTATTTTGAGGCAATAAAACCTCGTTGATAACAAGGCAAAAATTTCGTTATTTAGTTGTTCTAAATGAGAAATTTTTAACGCAGTTAGCGACAGGTTTAATCCCTCAAAATGATTAAGTATTATTGCGGGTTGGTATTAAAAAAGCCCACTCAAATTGAGTGGGCTAAGCAATGCTAAAATAGCATTTAGGGGGAAACTGTTAATGTGACACTTGTTGCCACGCCATAGCCCAACTTTTCCCAACTCCCGGTTCAAAGAGTGGGTTATGTGAATCTTTAACACGGCAAAACTCACTAAACGGCCATGGCTTGCACATGTAAATATGACCCGTTTTAGGTTGAAGTACTTTTACACCTGCATTGTAATCATTGCATGCTTGTGGGTAGACATAGTCATACTCGTTTAATCTATCTTGTACTCGCTCTTCACATTTAGCGATGCAATTAAACGCCACTTTTACATGCGTTATACCCGAACCTTCTAGGGCATAAATTTGGTTTGAACGGTATGCAACCACCAAACCTTGCTCTGTCATTTTGCCCGCTTTAACCAACGGAATATGCACATTAATATGTTCAGCCACAGAGCGAGGCCAATTATGAGGCTCTCCATCATCTGAGCTCACAATTGCATATTCGAATGATAAATCGACTAGCTCTCCTTGCATGTCATAAAAGGTCACTATCACCTTATCACCAACAAAAAGTTGGGTATGATGATTTAAGCAACCAATTGGCAACCATCTTCCAGAGGCCATTGACGTATGCATAAACAAAATATCACCCTAAGAGCAACGAATAGGTACTATAGTAACAATCGAACAAAATATTTATGTAAAGTTTGAGGCAAAAGAACCAAAGCACGTAGATTATGTGCTTATCAGCGGTCCCGCTATCATAGTCTTAAAACCTTAGACCGGAAACTTTGCGTCCTAACCTTTCAGTTAGTTTGCCAAAAACAAAATGAGTATAATCGCGACCAGAAAACAAATCAAACAAAAGAATGTAATCAAACATTATATATAGCAAATAGTTACTATATTTTAGTAACAAAAAAGCCAACCGTTTGGTTGGCTTTTAAATAGCTAGTCTGTACTAATTATGAGCTGGCTTAGTTCTGGTAACCACTCTATAACCTGCACGGAAGATATTAAGAACACCATTGCCCACATCACTCATTACAATGTACAAACATGGAACAAGTACTAATGTAATTAAGGTTGCGAACATTACCGCAAAACCAAGTGCTACTGCCATTGGAATTACGAACTTAGCTTGTAAGCTGGTTTCAAACATAATTGGTAATACACCGGCAAAGGTCGTAATTGAAGTCAGTGTGATTGCTCTAAAACGTGCACACCCTGCTTCTATAACTGCTTCACGTGTAGAAAGCCCTTCGCGACGCGCTTGGTTTACAAAGTCAGTCATGACCAGTGAATCATTGATCACCACCCCTGCAGCAGCGATTAAGCCAAAGCCCGACATTAAACTAATGTCTAGACCAAACCATAAGTGACCCCAAATTGCACCGGTTAAGCTAAATGGAATAACCGACATTACAATGAGTGGTTGCGAATAGCTCTTAAGCGGTACTGCAAGCAAGATATACACTAAAATCATACCACCAATGAAGAACATAATTTGCTCATTAGCTTGTGCTTGCTGCTCTTCAATTGAGCCACCTAGCTCAGTTTTTACTGATGGATACTCTTCTTTAAGTTGCGGTAACAGAGTCTCTTTAACTTGCTTAACGACTTCGCCTGGCTCAATCGCTTCTTCATCGATACTGCCATAAATATACACAGTTCGATAACCTCCTTCGCGGCGAATATAGCTAATACCTGGCTTTTCAGTCAGCTCTACAACATCACCTAATAGTACTTCTTTACCTTCAGGTGTTGTAATTACTGCATGTTTAAGAGATGCAAATGCTTCACGTGTCAGTTTAGGGTAACGCACCATTACGCGCACTTCTTCGCCACGGCGAATAACACGTTGCGCTTCACCACCGTAGAAGCTTGCGCCAACTTGGTTTGCGATATTGGCAAGATCTAACCCTAAATCATATGCCACAGGTTTTAAGCTTAATTGCACTTCTTTGCTCGCCGGGTCGATGGTTGAGCTAATATCAAATAAGCCTTTTTGCTGTTGCAGTAATTGAATAAAGCGACGACCTGCCTCGTTCAATGTATCGATGTCAGGCCCATACAGTAAGTAACCAAACTCACCATCCATGCCGCCACCATTCACATCATCGTAAATTTGTAATGATTTGACACCGGCAATACTTGGCATTTGCTCACGCCAGCGACGAGATAATTCAAATGCGTTGTATGGACGAAGATCTTCATCAACAAGTGGCGCTAAAAGCTGCGCTTCAGTACGCCCTTGGTTAAAGACTAAAATGTCACGAATAAGTTTTTGACCAAATTCACGCTCGGTTTCTTTATCAACATTAACCACCATCGCTTCAATTTCTCGAATTGCGTTAATGGTTTGAATATCCGACGCATTTTCATTCATTTCTAAACGAATTTGCGGGAAATCATGCGGTACTTTTGGGGTTGGAACAACACGCACTTGATTTGATGAAATCAAACCAAACGTCATAATTAATAAGCCCACAAAAGAAAATAAAACAAGCCAGCGCCATTCAACACAACGTACGATAAATGCTTTATAAGGACCATTTACAAACTTAAAAAAGCGCTTATTAAAACGAGCACGCCAGCTGTTTGGATTAATAGGCGGAAATTTAGTGTGGGCGATATGAGCAGGTAATATAAGCTTCGACTCAATCAAACTGAATATTAGACACAGAATAACCACCACCGCGATACCAAAGAAAAATGCACTTTCTGGCCCGCTTGATAATGTAAACGGTGCAAACACAGCAATCGTAGTCAATACACCGAATGTAGCTGGGGTAGCAACACGTTTTGCACCATTCACTACATTGACAACACCACCGCCTTTTTTCTCAATTTCGGTGTAGGCGCTTTCCCCTATGACTATGGCATCGTCGACCACGATCCCCAGCACCATAATGAATGCAAATAACGACACGATATTAATACTGATACCAAATAATGGCATCATCATCATTGCGCCCAAGAAACACACAGGTAAACCAATCATTACCCAAAGCGCTAACTTAAAGCGTAAGAAGATAGACAACATAATGGCAACCAAGATAGCCCCTTGAATTAGGTTGGTTTTCATCATGTCTAAACGTGCGTTAAGGTAATAGGTCATATCCATAAGAGGTTCAAGACGCAAGCCCGCAGGCAGCTCTTTGTTTTTCTTATCAATATACGCTTTCACTGAATCTGCAACCGGGATCATGTTTTGTTCTTTGGTTGCTTTTACAGACAAATAAACCGCATTTTCGCCGTTAAATTTAAAGTAGCGTTCACCTTCAATAAATTGATCTTTAATTACAGCAATATCTTGCAACAATACCTTCGCACCATTAGCCCCCACCTTGACTGGAATTTGGCGGAACTCTTCACCACTGTAATATTGGTTTTCAACACGAACAGAGATAATACCTGCATCAGTGCGTAATTGGCCGGCAGATATGTTGGCTGAATAACGACGAACAGCACCAGCTACATCACTTAACGTTAAGTTGTATTGGCGCAGTGAGTCTGGGTCAATTTCAATCGCTATTTCATCTAACGGCACATCGTTTTGCACCAGCGATACGTTTGATAATTGCAGCAACTCATCTTCAATTTGATTTGCTACAGGCTTTAACTCTGTCAGCGGAATATCACCAACGAGCGTCATACCGATCACGTCTTGACGAAATTCAACCTGACTAATGGTGACAGGCTCCATTCCCGCAGGGAACGTGGCAATACTGTCGACGCGTAACTTCACTTTGTCGAGCACATCAGTGAGCTCAGCATCTGTGTTTATCTCAAGGCTGGCACGGCCACTATTTCGAAACGAGCGGTAAACACCGCGCTTAATTTCGGTAACATCTTTTAGTGACTCTTCAATTTTGATCAGAATACTTTCTTCTATTTCTTGTGGTGATGCACCCGGATAATTCGCCTGCACCTCAATATAGTTAATTTCAACATTCGGGAACATCTGGCGCTGAATAGTGAAATAACTAATGATCCCCATGATGATGATAAACACCATCATTAAGTTAGCAGCGACCGAGTTATTAGCAAAATAGGCTATCAGGCCTGACTGCTTTTCTGTGTTTGTATCAGTCATAGTGTTACCTTAAAGCTTTTCAACCGCTGCAGTTTCTGCATCGCTTGTCATTTCTTTCATACCAGCAATCTTTACTTCCATACCCGCTTGAGGGTACTCAGGTAAAGTAAGAACAAGCTGGTCATTCACTTCAAGGCCATCACTAATGTAGAAGTACTCACCTTCTTCACGCACTACAGTTACTTTTCGTGGTTCAAGTTTATTCTCATCATTTACAATCCACACTGTTTGGTTATTTACCAAAGACTGCGGTAAACGATAGATATTTTGTAACATGGCACCTGCAAAGTTAACTTGTACATAAGCACCAAATTTAATTGGTTGTACGTCATGCTTTAAACCGTATGGGTCTTCAACACGAACCACTAAGTTACTCATACGTGTCGCGTTATCTACAACGCCTAGATCGCGGTCAATCTCTGCTTCACGAGTAAAGCTGTTTAAGCCTTTATTGATAATGGTCGCTTTAACGCCTTTTAAGCGCTTAGGTAAAAACACGCTGTCAAAGCCAGCAATTGGTACGATGATTTCTGCACTTTCAATGTTATTTAGCTCAGCAACCTGGCTACCTACATTTATGTATTGACCAACACCAATTTCACGGCTGATCACTAACGCATCGTAAGGTGCTCTCACTTCACAACGCGCAAGGTCACGCTCAGCACGTTTAAGTGCTGCTTGCGCTGATTTAACAGCTGCTTGCGCGCTTAAAACTTGAGGTTTACGTAAGAATAAGTCCGTGCGCTCGCGCTCTGGATAGCGTCTTGCCTCCTCCAATGCAACTTTAGCTTGTGCTTGCTCTTCAATCAGAGCCGCTTGAGCACTTGCTAATGATGCTTCAGCTTGAAGTACAGCGGCTTCGTAGTTGTCTTTCTCGATAGTGAATAACACTTCACCACGAGCGACAATTCCACCGGGTACAAAGTTTGGATGCCAACTGGTCACTTCGCCTGCGACTTGCGATGCCAATAATGTGCTTTCAAGTGGCTTCACTTCACCGTAGCTATTAATAACCACTTGATGATCATCGCTGGCAACAGGTTCAACTTGGACAAGAGGTCGAACATCTACCACTTCCTTGTCTTTTGGTTCTTGGGCAATAGCATTGATACCCATAAAGCCAATAATACCGACCGCTAAAGCAACGATTGGCAATATCCATTTTAGTAATCTCGTGCTCATAACTTACACCTTTAATATTTTAACTGCCCATATCATACCAAAGCTGACAGAAACATTAATGTGACATTTGTAAGTAACTGTTACAAAACAGGCAAAATTGGCAACAAATTTAAAAAACGCCAATTAAGAACAATTTGTTACAAACAAAAGTAAAATAATATCAAAGAATTACAAAGCAGCCCTTACACTTGTTAACAAATAACCTTTTATCATGGGTTTATTTCATTAAACTGATTTGAGAAATAATTAAAGGAACAATTAGAATGAAAATAACAAATATTGCTTTGGCATTAAGCCTAGCGCTTGCCATGAATGGCCATGCTATTGCAGCTAAAAAAGAAGAAAAAAAACCAGAAACACTTGCCGAAATGATCAAAGATAAAAGTGAATATGCTGGTATCTTTACTCTCTACCAAGATGACAAGACCGGTAATAACCTAATGGTTATAGACCAATCTCAGCTTGATACACCCTTTGTATACTTTGCCCACACAGTTGACGGTGTTATAGATGCGGGTCATTTCAGAGGGGCATACCGTGAAACAAAATTAATTGAATTTCGTAAATATTTTGACCGTATTGATATTGTAAGTAAAACTCCTCGCTACAAATTTGACGAAAACTCAGCGCTTGCTCGCGCTGCCGATGCCAACATAAGCGAAGCTGTACTTGCTAGTATTAAAATTGAAAAAGAAGAAAACGGCAAAATAGCATTTAACGTTGATAAGCTTTTTTTAAGTGAAGCACTGCATAAGGTATCACCTTGGGTAAATCCAAAAGATAAAGATGCTAGCAAACGCTTTAAACTTGGAAAATTAGACGACAAAAAATCACGCATCACCATGCAACGCCCTTACCCAAATAACCTTGATGTTGTTGTTGATTACGTGTTTACTAATGCCGAGCCAAAAGTACGTGGCTCAAGTGCAGTAAGCGATCCACGTAATGTATCAATTAAAGTACAACACTCATTTGTCGCACTGCCAAGCAACAACTATCAACCACGTTTAGATGATGCACGAATTGGTTATTTCACCAATCAATTCGATAATATGACATCTGCAGACTGGGCACCGTATGAAGATGTAATCAAGCGCTGGGACCTACAGAAGAAAGACCCATCAGCCGCACTTTCTGAACCAGTTAAACCAATTACTTGGTGGATTGAAAATACCACGCCAGTTGAGTGGCGAGATACTATTCGTGATGCAGTGTTAGCTTGGAACAGCTCATTTGAAAAAGCAGGCTTTAAAAATGCTATCGAAGTAAAAATACAACCTGATGACGCTGATTGGGATGCTGGCGATATTAACTACAATGTATTGCGCTGGACTGCATCACCACGCCCTCCATTTGGCGGTTATGGCCCTGCTCTTGCGAACCCATTAACCGGTGAGATCTTAGGCTCTGACATCATGTTAGAGTATGTTTTCATGAAAAACCGTTGGATGTACGACACCTTATACACCCAAGGTGCAGCAACACTTCAAAGCAGCCCAAGCACCTCAGAACTGCATTGTTCACTGGGTCACAGCATTCAAGAAAACATGATACTTGCTAAAGGCTTAGGCACAGGTGCAAGCATTGAAGACAAAGAAATTTTACGCCAAGGCTTAACTCAACTGGTGTTACACGAAGTAGGCCATACCCTTGGCCTTAACCACAATATGAAATCGTCAATTTTGTGGGATGAAAAAGAAGTTCACGATAAAAGTAAAACCCAAGGTATCATAACTGGCTCGGTGATGGATTATGCACCAGCAAACATTGCCCCTATTGGCATGCAGCAAGGTGATATATTCCAAACAAAACCAGGCCCTTATGACGATTGGGCGATTGAATATGGCTATAGCCCGGCTTTAGCTGATAAAGATGCCGAACAACAGCGCCTTGAGAAAATTCTCGCTCGTTCATCTGAGCACGCTTTAGCTTTTGGTAATGATGCTGATGACATGCGTGCTCCTGGACGTCATATAGACCCTCGTGTGATGATTGGCGATATGTCATCTAACCCTGCCGCTTATGCTGATGATCGTATGGAGCTTATCAATAAGCTGTTTACTGAGCTTAAAGACAAAGCCACTGTTGATGGTGAGTCATACCAACAACTTGTTACCTCAGCCAACATTTTATTTAGAAGCTACCGCACACAAGCTGGCGTAGTATCTCGTCAAATTGGTGGTGTTTATGTAGAGCGAAATGTGGTGGGCGATGACAAAAATGGCGCACCATTTACGCCAGTGCCACTTGAGCGTCAGCAACATGCAATGCAAATTTTAGCTGACAAAGTGTTCTCACCAAATGTGCTTTCAAGCATGCAGCCAATTTATAATTACCTGCTACAACAACGTCGTGGTTTTAACCATTATGGTAAAAACGAAGACCCTAAACCACATGGCATGATTTTAGGCATGCAAAAGCTGGTACTTGCTCAGTTATTACACCCGGCTGTCATGCTGCGTATTTCAGATAGCGCTATGTATGGCAACGAGTATTCACTTAACCAATTTATGAATGACTTAACAGCAAGCATTTTTGTAGACAGCAAAAAAGCAAATACCTTAAGTCACAATCTACAAGTTGAATATGTGAATCAGCTAATCGCGATTGCTGGTTTAGGTAAAGCGAGTAAGCACGACAACCTAGCCAAAGCAGCTGCGCTTTATCAGTTAAATCAAATTGCTGATATGAGCGTGCCATGGGGTGCAGACACCGCAGCTAAAGCACATAAGCAATATATCGATCGCTTAATTAGTAAAGCCCTCGAAGCATAAGCAAAGCAACACAAAAAAGGCTGCCAATTGGCAGCCTTTTGTTTTTAAAGTTAACGTCTATCAATACACGACGAGGGTAATATGTCTTTTGGCACAGTCGTTTTATTCTCACCAACCGCTTGCATGCCCGTTACAGGTTTATCAAAACCACAAAGCCAAGCGATAGGGCTTGTTGGGCTTCCGACAACAACGGCAGGGCGAAAACTTAACACTGTATTTTGCAAAGGCATCGATACTTTATTACCCAAACTAATATGAATCGCTCCGTCTTCAACAGTGATCCCCGTAACCCGATTACCAATTAAAAACTTACTTGCAGGGACACCTGCTTGCTCATTGTTTTTTGGAAAGCGGCCGTGCTCCAAATAAAAGGTTGTAACGTCTTCTCGAATAGTTGACGCCATAGCTAAGGGATCCGCTAGTTCACTGCGCTGAATATATTGACTGTATTGTGGTAATGCAACAGAAGCTAAAATGCCGATGATGGCGACTACAACCATTAACTCAATCAGCGTAAATCCTTTATTTTTCATACTATCTCTCCCATTAAGAATAGAGGCTCATATGCTCCCATTAAGAAATGGGCAATTAATATCACCAATAAAATACTAAATGCAGTAATGAGTCTGTTGATATGCGCTGTGATTTCATCGCGTAGGCCTTCAAGTTTATTGGCGACGAGGAGCTCTAGCTCTTCGGCAATATCCAAGCCATTACTTTGACATGTTTTTAAATGAGATAACTCACGATTATCGTTCTGTAGTGTTCCATACAATGGAAACTCAATTAACGCGACTAAAGCGTCATAATTGTGCCTAATTTGTTTGGGGATTATTAGCCCTAATTGGGCTGATGAAGCACTCAGTAAAGTCAGATTTGCAAACTGTCGAAGCGCATTTACAGTCAATATAATAACCATCAAGAACAAGCCGAGCACAATACTTGCTACCAGCCAGAACCTAGCTAAATTAGCCATGTGCTCTGTAACTTGCACATCAAATTGGCTAAACACATTTGAGAACGAAGGAATAACAAATTGCTGGTAAATAAAGTTAACAAGGATGAAAACGGAGAAAAGTACACCCAGATAAAGCAACTTGGTTTTATAGTCGAAAGAGTGCTCTTTTAGTGTTGATGATAACGCTGCATAACTTAACGCTAACCTTTGCTGCTGTTCACCTTCAGCTTCTTTAAGGTTTTTTGCAAGCTTAGTGGCTAATGGACTATTCTTTTGTCCATCATTATAAATTTCTAAGTGTTGCGGGGCGCTAAGCGCTTCTTGCTGTGCTTTATTTAGGCCACTCATTGGCGATAATAATCGACATAAATAGCCTAATTGATTCCAATTCATATCTTATCCTTTCGATAGCGATAAGATACTGTGCCATAAAGCAACAAGTTAATAAACGGAATATTACTTAGACATTTAAGCCATTGCAGGGCGCGATTTATAATACTGAATACACCCTAGTTGTGCGGCATTAGTCAGTAATATCATTACAAAGGTCAGTATGTGAGACACGCTCGGTGTCGCCATAGCGAGCTCGGCAGCGAGGCCGCAGCTTCCAGCAACAAATTGCAGGCTAAAGTAGCGGGCGCTTAAATTACTAATATCACCACTTTTGATGGTTTTATAAGTCTGCGGCATAACACGAATAGAGCTCATGACTAACCCCACATAGGTTAACCAATTGAGTACTGTTGCAGTTTCAAGAGATGGGCTAAGTAATAAAGAAAAAGGGATCATCGACAGCAATAGCAATCCAACCAATTGTAACCGCTGCGCACGAGCTGCGTTATAGCGAGCAAAGTAGTAAAGGATCAGTGCGCTTAGCGTACCAGTAACAATAAATGGTAGTGCCATATAAAAGCGCTGAAAGAACAGATTATAAGTAATGAAATACACGCTTTGCGCAACACCAAAGCTCATCATTAATAACGAAACGCCCGACACACTGCGATTTTTACGGATTTTATTTAAAAGCGGATAAAAGCTAAACGCCAAAATAAAGCATGAAATAACCGGCAAAAAATGCGCCAAAATAGACCTCTCTCGTTACAATTTAGTTAATAAGTTAGCAATTTATAAATTAGCCATAAAAACAAAGTAAACCCTTGTTTTTTATGCATTTTAAAAGAGCGCGGCATTGTAATGAGAGAACGCTAGAATGCAATAAAGAATAAAAAACAAACAACCGCTTGCTGGCAAGATATCCATACAGGGTGTTTACAATCAATGACACTTTTTAAGCAGCTTGAATAGTTATGGCAATATGGGTACATTGAACAAAGAGTGCTCAGCAGGAGAAAGCAATGAAATCAGTTATATATGCATTAGTGTTAAGTGCTTTTTTGGTTGGCTGTAAAAGCACTAAACAACAACTTGCTGCGCCGCCTAGTGTCGCAAGCTTGATGGCCGCCGAGAAATTTCAACAAGTAGAATTACCTGATCCCGCGTTATTTACTTTACCTGCTGATGAACAAAAACGTTTCCTTGATTATTTCACGCAGCGCCAAGGTGACTACTTAAGAGACGATGAAATTCTTTATCACTACCTAGAAAATAAACTCACTAACTTTAACTATTATAGTGCCACCCTTAGTGCGCAAGAGGCATTACGTAGGCAGCAAGGTAACTGTATTAGCCTCGCCATTTTAACCCAAGCTTATGCTCAGCTTGCTGGGCTTAAAACAGGCTTTCAGGCGGTGTCGAGTGAGCCGGTTTACAGTAAACAAAGCAACATAGTGTATGTATCGGGCCATTTTCGAACAAAAGTTTACGCACCACTAAATGAGGACGAGCATAACTTAGTAAAACCAGGCACTGTCATCGATTACTTTCCAGCGCGTGGTAGCTTTTACTCAGGCCGTGCCGATTTAAAAGACTTAATTAGCCGTTATTATAGTAACTTAGCAAGCGAGGCCTTGGCTAAAAAGCAATTCAATTTAAGTTACAGCTATATTTTAAAAGCTAACGAATACACACCACATGCCCCCTCACTTTATAATTTAGCCGCAGTTTTACATCGCCAATCGGGTGATTTAGCGGGCGCAAAGCGAATTTACCAAACAGCTATACACTATGACCTTGATGATACTAATTTACTGCACAACTACGCAGTACTCGCCAAGCAACTTAATGATCCTGAACTAGTTGAGCAAATCAACTCACAACTGGCTTTGCTTGAGCAAGATCCGTTTGAATTGCTAGCAACCGCGATTAACGCTCGCAACAATGGTAAATATTACAAAGCAAAGCAACAGATTGAAAATGCTATTGCGTTAGCCCCGTACTTATCTGAACCCTATATTGAATTAGCAATTATTAGTTATCAGCAAGGCAATGAACAACGCAGTAAAGAGTGGCTAGAAAAAGCCATAGAGATAGAAAATAAAGACGAAAAACTGGCGCTTTATCACGCCAAGCTTTTCGCTTTATCTGAAAAACACTAAGTTATAACGAGTAATAAAAACTTAGCCATGCTCGTAAATCATTTTCAAAGTCGTCGCCTTCTACTCGGGCAACGCCAAAGTCAATATTTACATCATTCAAGCCCGCAGGCCCCATACCAAAACTAAAATCTCCCTGCCATTTAAGCCCGTAACTTTGCGCATAGACTCGGTTATCAACCTGATGCTGTTGGTAGTAAAGCCAAGGCAGTGAATCTTTGTAACTTATGCCCCCGCCATAACCTTTATAGCGCTCACCTAGCTGGCTAATAAACGGCAGTTCTGGAGCAACAATAAAGCCACTTTGCGTTTGTTGATTAATTAAATTTGACTCATAACCACCTAAAGCAAGTGCGCTGTCATCGCGATATTGCTGAGCGAAATTAACATAAACAGGAATATCAAAGGCATAACCGCTTAATACGGTGGCAAAGTTATAGCCCTGCCAATTGTTTGAGTCAGCATCACCGGATAACCACTGGGCACTCACAGACTGAGCAAAACCATAACGCTGCCTATCATGTTGCCATTTTTGCTTAAGACCAACTGTTAACCATTGATCATCTCCTTCACTAAAATCACTGTAGTTATAGCTTAGGCTCGGTGTGATACTAAGTTGTTGAAACTGCATTGGGTAACTCATGGCAAAATGTGCCCCAGTGTTACTTAAGTCCAGCGACATTTGAGAATGGTATTGCCTTGCTGTTTCAAGGTCGTAATCAAATAACAACGCTTTAAATTTTAAATCAAATTTCGAGTACTTAACCGCCGCGAACACCCCTTCCAATGCTTTATCATGTAAATCAGCACTATAGCCTGCTTGTAAATCAAGCTGCTTTAAAAAGTCACTACTTTTAACCCCAAGGGTAAGAAGTGAAGATGAAGCTGAATAATATTGAGATGCCAGCGAAAAAGTCGGCTTTTGCTGCCATACATCATAATTGGCTGGCTCAGTTGGGCTTTGCGGGTAAATCTTCGCCTCAGGTAATACTTCGCTCGTTACATCTCCTCGCGGCGGAGCTGCGCTTTTAGCAAACTCAACAACCTCTAATCCGTGTGGTTGCTCAGCAAAATGCTTAATGTTAGGCCCTTCAGCAGTGATCGATAAATACAAAAGTTCACCATTGTTCATTGCCATTGGGTGTGCGACAGCTTCTTGTCCTTGTGTTAATTGGCTTAGTGAATTACTTTGAAGATCATAATGATACAAATCGAGAGCTTTATTTTTACCCGCTACAAAATAAAGTCCTTTGCCATCAGCTTGCCAGTTGGGCTGTGACACATACTGATAGCCTTCAGGCATAGGCACGGCATGTGACTGCTGACCACCCAAGTCTTGTATATACAACTGCCAATTAGCATTCAATGTCGCTTTTAAATAAGCAAGCTGAGTTTTATTAGGGCTTAATAATGGATAGTCATAAACCGTTTCTAGGCTTTTCTCAAATAAAGGTGTTGCGACACCCGTATTGAGATCAAACCGCACCAGCTCCGAAAAGCCATGCTTAGCTTGCTCAGCGTAAACCGTTTGTCCGTTATCACTAATTGTAAAACGGCGCAGCCCTGCATGATGCGTCAATGCACTGACCTCTCCGGTCTCAATATCATAACGGTATAAGTCAGAAATACCCTGAATTGCGCCTTTAGCAACGGTTGTGGTGGCGGTGAAGAACAGTGTATTTTCGTCTAACCACTGTGGGTTTTTTATGCCCTGTCTATTAATTTGATGAAGCACATGTTTTTGTTTACGTTTAAAAACACGCGGTGCTTTATCAGCAATATCAGCAGGGTCATCATCGAGTAGCGCTTGCTGTTCTTTCGCAAAGTCATCTGCTGCCTGTTGATTATCATCAGTGCTGTAAATAACTAAACGCGTTTCGTCATCTTTGTTGCGCTCAACAATAGCAAGCTTACTGTTATCTAAACTTAAAACAGGGTTCGAGGCGTATAAATCAAGTTCTAACCAAAGCTTACTTGTAAGTGCTTGCTCACTTGCTTCTTTAGCCATAGCTTTGTAAGTATATTCGGCAATAAAACGACGATAGAGTCGCTCTGGTGAGTCGCCAAATACGCCGCTAAAGGCCTCATCAAAATCACGCGATTTAACCGCTTGCATGCGCGTCCAAACTGCATCAAGGGTTTGCGCTGAATAGTTCTCTTCGAGCCAAGCAAGAAAGCGAGATCCCATTAAATACGCCATTGAGCCAGCTAAATAGCCCCCTTCGGTACTACTTAATTGGCTATATTGTGGCAATGCACCTTGCTGGGCAAATTCAACCAGTATTGCCTCTGAAAGGTTATCGTATAAACGACCCCGCCCTGTCATTTTCGACTCCAGCAGCGTTGCATACCCTTCGGCGGCCCAGCGCGGCATTTCACCATCAACTAAATCGTAAATATCCCAACTATTGCGAATAGCTTGGCGTAAATCGCTTCGTGTAGGCTGAGCAAGGTGCACTAAATGAATATATTCGTGCAAAATCAATAGTTGCTGCCAACCATCAGTATTAGAAATCACGGTGTCAGATTGCGGTGGTGTAGTAAACAAGGCCATTAAAGGCTTGTTTGTCACCGGTAGAGCAAAGCCATTCGAGGCGTTGAATGGGTCGAAAACCAACACATCGACGACTTCATCAAGGGCACGGTTTTGCTGTTTTAATACCTTATCGCGGACAATTTCAAGTTCGGTTGCCGCGGAGCGGGCCCATTGCTGGTTCTGCGTACTAAAATGTACGTTAAAGTGTTCGGTATGAATAGTTTGCCAAGTCTCTTGACTTGAAGCATGGCCAGCGGCAAGTAGCGCCACCGTTAATAGGGCTTTTTTCATCACAATCCTTGATTAGCAAGTTGCTTAGTTCAAGGATTAGTATGCGTACATTTTTTAAGTGATTGTAGTAAAAAAATGTAAGAAATTAATCTATTTTAATTGGCCTAACTAAACCGAGCAGTTGATAGATTATAAAAATAGTCGCAGCAAACATTAAACTACTTCTTAGCGCACCTAAGCCAGCCAGCATCATGGTCATTGTTAACAACAAAGCGATGCCTGTCACAGCAAAGCTAACACACAACCCGGTGCACTCTTTTTTAGAATGAACAAAGTACAATAAAGCGACAACACCGAAGATAGCTAGAGTAGGTAAAAAATAAATCATTATGAGCCCAGTTACTTAACACTGCGCTATCATACCTAAAATCAACACAAAAATAAAGTTATTGAGAATTATTTTCATTTAAAACCAATTCCGCTCAACGCCTTCTATTTCATATAGGGCGAAATCAGCAAACTGCTCAGCCAGCTCTGCTTTTAAGTAAGGCATTGATACAGAACCAGAAGCCAGTTGTATATACAAGTTTTTCAACTGCGATCTTCGCATTAAGTAAGTGCTTGTTGTTGTAACACTTTGCGCTTTGTAAATTTCAAAAACACGATATTGAATACCTAACATGCCTGTTTTAAATACAGCAAAGAAACGGCCATCATGTTCATACATCGCCATACCTGTTTTTTGATAACTTAAAAACACACCAATCATCAACAACAGAGCCACTAAAATGCTCCAAAGCATCATAGTAGCATTAAATAAAGCATTGAAAATTAAAGCAGAAACTATAGTTGGCAGTAGCACGTATAAAAGTGTGTTTTTATAAAGTAACGCCCGCTCTGGCTTTATAAAGTGAAGCTCTGTTAAATCAACAAACCAAGGAAATAACCAACGACACACAGTTTGCACTTGCTCTTTAGTTAAGACTGGCATCACAAAAGTTTGTTTATTTTTATGTGCCGCGACCCCAGCGGCTATACCGCCACTACTTACTTGTGGGCAAATCAAGGTAAAGCGATTCAGCAAACGCGCAATAATATTCTGTTTGATTTGCACACTTTGAATTTTCAAAACACTAATCGATAGTTGCTGACGCTCAAATAAACCTGCCACACGCTTAAACTTATCGTCCTGAAAATAAAGCTTAAAATTAAAAAATCGCACTAAAGCCATCACTACAGACAGTAAAATGGCACATAAAACAATTGCAATAACCATGATTAACACTGCTATTGCAGCGGCGCTGCCAACAAAAGCAGCTTGCTCATTAAGCATGGCCTCAAGGCGGTTTATGATATTTTTTTCGAGGTACTCAAGAATCACATTCATAAATGGAGCCAGTGCGGCTAAGGCCAAAATCGCCATGTTCGACATCAAACCAAATTTAGCAATTTCAGCATTGCTAATCGTTAAGGTGTGCGACTTGTCAACGGCTTCGCTTTGCTCAATAGGCGGCTGTTCTTGTTGTTCTAACTGAGCCTTAAACGCCATCACTTGTTCGCGTACATGCTCGGCATAGCTAAGCTTTACTCCCGGGATCACAGCTTCTTGAGCGCTACTTCCGGCAGCATCAAATATACAATTAACTAAATTAACCGGCTGAAAATAAAAAGGTTCGGCAATATTTACGTTTTGTACTCGAGCAAATTTTAGGGTTAGCCGCTCTTTTTTAAATACCCCTTTATTGAGCAGTATTTCGTTACCATCCGTTATGCGATATTTAAAATTACGATAATAAGCAAAGGCATATAGCATTAAAAATACTGAAGCGACTGAAGCGGCTACCTGCCCCCAAAACATTTTTTGCTCTACTTGAGTGACAAATAGCACCAAAATTGGCAATAAGTTCAAAAGGCCATCTTTTATAAAGCGCAGTGCAAAATGAACAATAAAGTACAGTATTGCCCATGGCGAGACACGTTGCCATTGCTGATCATTCATCGGCAAACTCATTATCTTGAGCTGATGTGATATCACCATAACCCTGCACAAACTGGCGAACATCATTGCACTGCTCGTCAGTTAAACCGCTGATATGTAAATCAGCACTCATGCCACCCGCACTATAAAGCCTGAGTGTTGCTAAGCCTAATTTTCGCTCAATTGGGCCGCGATGAATTTCGGTGTGCTGCACGCGAGAAATAGGCAATAGGGTAACTTGTTGCCAAATCAAACCTCGTTTAAATGCAATATCATGTTCGCGTACAGCCACGCCTTTGGCGCGCACACTAAAATAGTTATAGCTCAGGGAGATTACGACAAGGACAGGTAAAATAGCTAACCAAGGTGCTGCAACTGCCTCGGTCAAACCTTGATTTAAGTGCCTAACCACAATAATTGTGACCATCAATGGGATGTAAAATAATAGCCAATTTATTTGTACTTGCCAGATAGCATTTTCTGCAAGTGGCTGAAATTGAATCGTTTGATGCTTTGGAAGGGTTTCTATTTGTTGATTACTAAACACGGTAATTCCTTGTAAAGGCCAGCTGTGCCGGCCGTTATAAGTTACACCCAGCGTAGTTTTGTTGCAAGTGTATGGCTTGCACCGGGTGCAAGCTCTACTGCATCGTCAAGTACATTAGCGGCTTCTAGGCACAACATCACGTGATATTCGTCATCAGCAAAATTTGATAACCGTTTTGATTTCTCGATCCATGGGTTCCAAAGTACACACGATGTTGAATTTTCGCGGCCTACTTCAATAATGCCATCTGGCGTGATGATACGCTGCGTATCTTTCGCTTCGGTGTAAACCATGTCTGTTTCACGTGCAAACGATACGAGTTCATTTTGCTCAAATGGCCCTTCTGCAAATTCGATGTATTTCGCACCTTGCAGACCATCTACTTTTGTTTCTTCGATTGCAGGCGTTGGGAAATATGTGTGCAGTGCTTGAGTAAACTGTACGGTTTGGTTATCTAAGTTAGTGGTTGTTAAACGCAGCTCTAAACTAGAGGTTAAAATAAACTCGGCTAATAGCTTAGTTTTATAAGGCCAATACTTTTCATCAATTTGCGTCATAGGCAATGACAAGCTGATATAAATAGAATCGTCTTGTTCTTTTACTTCTTCAGCACGCCATAAACATGTGCGAGCAACACCATGCGCAGGCCAGCCTTCATGTTGGCTAACACCAAACCATGGCCAACAAATCGGAATACCACCTCGCACACCTTTACCTTCTTGGTAATCTTCTAATTCAGAGACCCATAATAGTGGCTTTTTATCGGTTGGCGTGAACTCAGTAATTTGTGCACCTTGTAAAAAAATCGTCGCTGTACAAAACTCGCTTGCAACCTTAATAAACTCAAGTCCGCTTTCACTTTGCTCAATCGTAACTGATGGCGATAACTTCATAACTCGTCCCATTTGATGAAAGAAAAACCAACCTTACCCAATGCAACCGTCATTAGTAAATAATATTTAGTTATTTACATAAATTGTTTTACTACAAAAAGGTAAGTCACTTTATAAGTGCATGTTAAGTCCTAAGATCATTTACTAAAGTTAATTGACTAAATTTAAATTTTTATTCTTACTCTAAACAAATAATCCACCTCAAAACCATCGATATTAAACAGTATTTATAGCTTAGATAGCCATTATTTATTTGAACTCAATTTATTAGACATGTAATATTTCGCGATTGCGGCTGTGAGCGTCGCCAATTTAAGAGACAGAAACATGCAAAAGTATGACGAGCTATTAGTGTCGTTACGTAAGGTGATTAGAGCTATCGACCTACACTCTAAACAACTCAATAAAACATCAGGGTTGACCGGCCCACAACTACTCATTATGAACGAAGTTGCACAAACCGATGGCATTACGGCAAGTCGCATTGCCCAGAATGTGAACTTAAGCCCTGCAACCGTGACAAATATTTTAGACCGTATTGAGAGCCGAGAGCTCATCACCCGCGTGCGCAGTCAACTTGATAAACGTCGTGTCAGTTTGTATTTAACCGAGCGCGGAAAACAGCTGCTTAATCAGGCTCCGCAGCCCTTACAAGAACACTTCATAGAGAAATTCACCGCTCTTGAAGAATGGGAGCAAAGCTTACTACTTTCATCTATGCAACGAGTCGCTGCTATGATGGATGCTGATCAGCTCGATGCTTCACCACTTCTCGAAGTTGGCGCAATCACAAAGACGTTTGAACCATAAAGAAAATTTAAACTAGTTGATTAATATTAATTTTATGTGGCTAGTCTTGGGTTCATCACAAATATCATCTATGCTTTATAGTACCGATTCCAATACTAGCGATTATTCATGCTTAAACTTTCAAAGTTAGCCCTTGCTATTGCTTTGGGCACTACTTCTAGTCTTAGTCAGGCATCTGAAATCGATGACCTTCAAAAACAGTTACAGCTTCTTCAGCAACAAATGCAACAACTTCAGCAAAAGCTAGATGCAGCAGAAGAAAAGTCAAAACAGCAAGCTGCAAAGCAAGAGCAAATTGATGCACAAGTAGCAAAGCAACAAAAGCAACTTGAGCAGCAAACAGCTGCTGTAGCAACACCTGAGAAAAAATCAGGTATTAAAGTAGGTGGCGCTGTACGTACCAACTTTAGTCATACATCTTACAATGACGGTAATAAAAATCGTGGTGGCGACTTCGACTTTGATATTTTCAGGCTTAATTTTGCAGGTGATGTTGGTGATGTGCAGCTAAACGCTGAGATCCGTTTTTTCGATTACATGACCGCTGTTAAGTATGCTTATGCAGCCTATGACTTTGCCGAAGATTGGCAGGTGCAGGCAGGTATTACTAAAGTCCCTTTTGGTAACTGGCCGTATAATTCACATAACTACTTTTTTGGTACCACTTACTATGTTGGTTTAGAAGATGACCACGACTTAGGTGTACTATTTAAACGCAAAATTGCTGACAACTGGCAAATTGACCTTGGCTTTTTCAAAAATGATGAGTTAGGTGGCGTTGACGGTTATGTAAGCGACAGAAGTGACCGCTACTCTTACGATGTAGTTGGTTTTCGCTCAACCGAAGAAGGTGTATACGCTGAACCAGGCAATGCTATTGGTGAATACAACACTTTCTCTGGCCGATATGGCTATCACTTTGAACATGACGGTGGCACAACAGAGCTTGGTGTCTCAGCTCTTTCTGGCGGACTACATGATGGTGAAGATAAAGCCGGCGATTACTATGCCTGGGCTGTGCACTTAAACAGCACAATTGGTCCATGGAATTTCCAACTACAGCATGGTGAGTATAACTACGATATTGATAACGTAAACCGCATGGCCGTGGGTGCTTATGCCTTTTACGATAGTATCGCCGCAGAAGCGACCATGACCAATGCCAATATCGCTTATAGCCTTCCAGTAGAATGGGGTCCGGTAACGAACCTGCAGTTTTATAATGACTACGGCATTATTTACGACAAGTCAGACAACAGCGAAGATACATGGATGAACGTAACCGGTGTATCTGTCGCTGCAGGTGGTTTATTCACTTACTTTGATTTTGTACAAGCGAAAAACCAACCATTTGTTGGTGGTTCAATTGCTGGCGACAGCGACG
>NZ_JAKGBG010000029.1:0-57688 GCF_021532595.1 Pseudoalteromonas sp. OFAV1 | reverse complement strand
TGCCTTTTTTTAATCTTACAGATATGTTCTCTCGCCTCGAAAGTGGTGATTTAGACATTATTGCCTCTGGACTTACTTATAATACCATTCGGGCTGAACATTATCGTTTTGGGCCAACTTACCGCACCATTAGCCAAAAGCTAGTATACAAGCAAGGCCGCACTCGCCCTCGAGAATTTGCCGATTTAACGGGGAACCTAACGGTTCTTGCGAAAAGTAGTCACTCACTTGCATTACAGCAACTTAAACAGCTTCATCCAGACTTAACATGGCATGAAACAGAAGATATGGATGAAGAAGAACTTCTGCAAGCAGTTATAGACGGTGAAATTGATTACACTCTCGCTGACTCTCACACCTTGTCATTATTTCGCCGCTACCACCCTAATTTAAGTATCGGCTTTTCAGTGACTCGTAACGACCCTATCGCTTGGTTACTAAGAAAGGATGGTGACGATTCTTTATATGCCTTGATGGTGCCCTTTTTTGGTGATGTAAAACAAAATAACCAACTTTATGTATTAGAAGAAAAGTATTTTGGCCACGTTCGTCAGTTTAATTATGTTAATACCTTAGCCTATATCGAAGCTATCAAAGAAACACTCCCCAAATATCAGCCTTGGTTTGAGCAGTATTCAGGGAATATTGATTGGCGCTTACTGGCCGCCTTGAGCTATCAAGAGTCAATGTGGAACCCTAAAGCCAAGTCACCGACAGGTGTTCGCGGGATCATGATGCTTACGCAAACTACAGCAAAACAAGTTGGCGTTACTAACCGTTTAGAGCCTGAGCAAAATATCAAAGGCGGTGCCGAATATTTAGCGAAGGTTATTTCGTGGATCCCTGAACGTATTCCACAACCCGATAGAACTTGGTTTGCCTTAGCCTCTTATAATGTTGGCTGGGGCCACGTAAATGACGCGCGAATTATTACCGAGAGAGAAGGGGCAAGCCCCGATAAGTGGGCGGATGTAAAAAAACGCTTACCGCTTTTAATTAAAAAGCGTTATTATCGTAAAACCAAATATGGTTATGCACGTGGCGATGTTGCCGTGCAGTATGTTGACAATATTCGTCGTTATTACGATGCGTTGGTTTGGCTTGATGAAAATGATGCAATTGCTGACCCAAGTGAAGAAGAGCAAGCCATTGAAGAGGTTAACACTTCCACAGAAACGAGCGAAAAGCCAAACGACACAACACAACCAGACTCCCAAGAGCAGCAGACGTTAGAAAACAACTAACCTAAAGCACCAGAAATCTGTTTACTTGTCATCAAATGATCATTATCTTTTAGTAGAAATGGAATGGACCATGCCATGCTTTTCTCTCACTTAAGGAGCACACATGTTAAAAAGAAGACGCAAGACACATAAGTTCAAGCGTAATGTTATTTACTCAACAGCGACACGCCGTCGTATCATGCTGCGTAATACACACAAAAAAGTTATTTGGCGTCGCCGCTTATTTGCGATGCAGTTAATGGAAGCTCAAGTTCCTGCAACGCCGGTTGTATAACTAGGCGTTGCGAGCTGCAAGCTTAGCCGCCTTTTTCTCTTCTCTACGACGCTTAAAAAACTTAGATATCACCGCCCCACACTGCTCACTCATAACTTCACCGGTTACTTCAACTTGATGATTAAGCCTTGGTTCTTGTAATAGATTCATAATAGAACCCGCAGAGCCCGTCTTGGCATCTTTAGCACCGTATACGAGTCGCTTGATACGGCTATGAACCAATAGTCCTGCACACATCGAACACGGCTCGAGGGTTACATACAAGGTGCAATCTATTAGGCGATAATTATTAAGTACTTTGCCTGCTTCGCGGATTGCCATCATTTCTGCGTGAGCGGATGGGTCGTTATCGGTAATTGAGCGGTTATAGCCAAAAGCTATTAGTTGATTGTCTTTTACGAGCACTGCACCAACCGGAATTTCATTAATCGCTGCCGCTTCATTGGCAAAGCTCAATGCTTTTTCCATCCAATACTGGTCGCTAAATTGTTCGCTCATATATCACACAAATCTTGTAAAACTGTGAGTAATTATACCTAGTTAGTGAAAAATGTCGGCAATAAATACTGCTACACTTAAAAATTAACGCAAAATTTAGTGGCTTTTTCATGGCTCAACAGCCTCATATTGCGCTATAATCTCGCGCTTTTTTTATTTAGCTTACAACACGGGTAGCAAATGAAATTTCCTGGACGCCGCAGGCATAAACATTATTTTCCGGTGGAAGCCAAAGATCCACTGACGAATCAACTTAACTCAACCGAACGACTACAACGTAGTTATATTACGGGTATCGACCAAATTGTGGTGGATATTGAAGCGAAAGTTGATCAAGCTTTCCTAGATGAATTTCAATTGCGCCGTGGCATGTCGCAAGTAATCGATAGCGATATTACCAATGCGTTATACGACAGACTGAAACTCGACAACATGATCGACTATGAGTTTGCCGGCGGTACAGTAGGTAACACCATGCACAACTACTCAACACTAGCTGACGACCGTTCAGTGTTATTAGGAGTCATGAGTGAAAACATTAAAATTGGTAGCTATGCATACCGCTTTTTATGTAATACCTCTAGCCGTGTTGATCTTGATTATCTTCAGCCTGTAGACGGCCCAATTGGTCGCTGCTTTACCTTGATTGACGAAACAGGTGAACGTACCTTTGCGATCAGCGCTGGACTTATGAATCATCTTCGCCCTGAATCTATCGATCAAGAACTTATTGAGAACTCTTCAGCACTGGTGATCAGCGCATACCTAATGCGTACGCAAGGTGATGAAACCATGACAGAAGCCACCATGCAGGCAGTAAAATATGCCAATGATGCAGGCGTACCTGTGGTTTTAACCCTTGGAACTAAGTTCTTAATTGAACAAGACCCTACCTGGTGGGCTGATTTCGTTAAAGAACATGTTGATATTCTTGCGATGAACGAAGAAGAAGGGCTTGCTATTACTGGCTTTGAAGACCCACTTCTAGCTGCCGACAAAGCACTAGACTGGACAGACTTAGTTATTTGCACTGCCGGCGAAAAAGGCTTATTTATGGCAGGTTATGTAGACGATTCATTCAAGCGTGAAACAGAATATCCACTATTACCGGGTGCGATTGCTGACTTTAACCGCTATGAATTTTCGCGCGCTATGCGTAAAGACGATTGCCAAAACCCTATTCGTGCTTATAGCCACACAGCACCATTTATGGGTGGCCCAGACAGCATTAAAAACACCAATGGTGCTGGCGATTGTGCTCTTGCTGCGGTATTACATGACTTATCAGCAAACGTTTACCACAAACTTAATGTGGCAAACTCAGCGAAGCATCAGCAACCTGCAATGACTTACTCATCACTTGCACAAATTAGTAAATACGCTAACCGTGCAAGTTATGAAGTACTTGTTCAGCACTCTCCACGTTTATCGCGTGGTTTACCTGAACGTGAAGATTGTTTAGAGCAAGTTTACTGGGATCAGTAACCGCTTTTAGAAAATCGAAATATCCAGTTTCTGGGATAAACGCTCAAGAGCGGCTATCCCAGCTACTGAGTTACCATACGAATTAAGCCTTGGCGCCCAAACAGCCACAGTAAATTGATTCGGTAACACAGCTAATATGGTACCCGATACCCCTGATTTACCCGGCATACCAACACGGTAGCCAAAATCTCCCGCAGCATCGTACAAACCACTGGTAAACAGTAACGAGTTTAACTGCTTATTTTGTCTGGCGCTGAGCACTTTATTGCCGCTGGCATCTTTACCTTGATTCGCTAAGTAATTGTAAGCTTTTGCTAATTCTATGCAGTTAAGTTCAATGGCACAGAAGTTAAAGTAGGCCCATAACACATCATCAACCTCATTATTAAAGTTGCCAAATGATTTCATTAAATGCGCCATGGCGGCATTACGGTGACGAAATTCATATTCAGAATTTGCGACTTTCTTATCTATAACAACCTGAGGATTCCCTGATAACTGACGAAATGACTCAAGCATTGAATGCATCGGTGCTGATAAACGACTATATAAAGCATCACAGGTGACAATAGCACCGGCGTTAATAAATGGGTTGCGTGGTATACCCTGTTCAAATTCAAGCTGTGTTAGTGAGTTAAAGGCTGTACCTGAAGGCTCTTTTCCGACTCGTTGCCACAGCTCATCACCATAACGCTGAAGTGCTAAGGTTAAGGTCATTACTTTAGAAACAGATTGAATAGTAAAACGTGCACCACAATCACCCGCACAGTAGGTTTTCCCATCCACGGTATGAATCGCAATAGCGAACTGGTTGGGCTCAACCTCTGCAAGTGCAGGGATATAATCAGCAACCTTACCTTGACTCAGTAATGGCTGAACTTCTTTTGTGATTTCATCTAATACATGTTGATAATCAATCTGTGACATACCGCGTCCTTAAAACAAAAAGCCCCGCATTTGCGAGGCTTTGTAGTCTACTAAAGATGGTTTGCTATAGCGATTGCTATTAGCTCATTGCTGATTGCAGTTTTTTCATCGCTGTTTTTTCTAGCTGCCGAACACGCTCTGCTGAAACGTTATATTTCTCAGCAAGTTCTTGCAGTGTTGCTTTGTCATCAGCTAACCAACGTGCACTTACAATGTCTTGTGAACGTTCATCAAGGGTTTTTAACGCACTGAATAAACGAGCATGAGATTGCTCTTGCCATTGCTGCTCTTCGATATCGTCAGCAAGGTCAGCACTGCCATCTGTTAAATATTGTACTGGCGAGTATGTGCTTGTCGGTGCATCGTCATTGTCGTCGCCCGTTAAGTCAAAGCCCATATCTTGGCCACTCATACGTGATTCCATCTCACGTACTTCTTTTTCGCTTACACCTAGCTCATTAGCAACAGTGCTAACCTCAGCTTGGTTAAACCAACCTAGACGCTTTTTGTTTTTGCGTAGGTTGAAGAATAATTTACGTTGCGCTTTTGTTGTTGCAACTTTCACGATACGCCAGTTTTTCAGTACGTACTCATGAATTTCAGCTTTAATCCAATGTACTGCGAATGAGACTAAGCGAACACCTACACTTGGGTCGAAACGTTTTACCGCTTTCATCAGACCGATGTTACCTTCCTGAATTAAATCAGCTTGCGGTAAGCCATAACCTGAATAGCTTTTCGCAATATGAGCAACAAAGCGTAGATGCGACATAATGAGTTGCTTCGCAGCTTCAAGATCACCTTCTTCCTGAAGACGTGTCGCCAACTGCTTTTCTTTCTCTGCATCAAGCATAGGAATAGTGCTAACCGCTTGAAGGTAGCCGTCCATACTTGCGCTCTGTTGACCTGCAGTAAGTGCCATTGCGTATAAATCTTTACTCATTTTTCACCTCAGTGATAAACATTTGAAACCATCTTAGCACTCTTTAAGCGAGAGTGCTAACTTGAATTAAAAACTTTTTTAAAGTTCAAATCAAGTGGTTTTTTTAAGATAATTTTATTTTACTTTAAGGCGCTGAATAAGCGATGAATTCTAGCTTTTTAGGCGTTTTGAAAGGTAAATAGAGTATCCCTTCAAAACCTAAATAAACAGCATAACGGCTAAATATGACAAATTAACGACAGTAAAAAGCGCTAAAATTATAGCGCTCAATACGACTAGCTAAACTTTATCAGGTTCTATTTCTTTTATATAACGGTTTACAGATAAGTAAGAACCAACAAATCCTAATCCAGTTGCAAGAGCAACTAAAATAGCAAACTCAGCCAAAGTTAATCCGATTAAATCAAAGCTTGTTTCATATACGCCAGCCACTTCACTCACCGCAGCTCCTAGCCACCACATCATTAAAGCAACACAAATAAAAGAGAACAAACCACCAATAATGCCGTACCAAATCCCTGTCCATAAAAATGGCGCATGAATAAAGGTGTTCGTTGCGCCAACTAATTTCATCACTTGAATTTCATCTTTCTTATCCATAATTGATAAACGGATAGTGTTACCGATGATCAAAGTGACGGAAGTTAATAATAGTAGAGCAATGGTAATAACGCTTTCTTTTAATAAACTTAATAGTGCATTTAAGCGTTCAAGCCAAGCAATATCGAGCTTACCAAAATCAACTTCTCTTTCGGCTTCCAGCTTTTGCAGTAATTGCTTGGCTGTATTCGGCTGACGGTATCGTGCTGTAGGCGTAACAATCACAACATCTGGCAACGGATTAGCGTCTAAATACTCAAGTGCTTGACCAAATCCTGATACTTGTTTGAATTCAGTGAGGGCATCACCTTTTGAGATGAACTCCACTTTATCAACTTCTGGGTAGAGTGCTAAACGCTTAACTAAAGTTTGCGTTTGTTGCTCTGTCATAGTTTCTTTAACAAACAATGAGATCTCTGCTGCATCTTCAAAGCCACTGCTTACTTGTGAGACATTTTTGACTACTAAATAAAGTGTCGCAGGGAGCGTTAAACTTAACCCCAATACCGCAATGGTCATTAACGAGGCAAGAGGCGTTCGCCACATTTCACCCAAACTGTGAATACCTTGACGAATAAGGTTAAGAATAAAGAAGTACGGCGCTGCTAAAAGTGATTTTTTTTGGCGCTCATTTTGGCTAGGCCGGCTTTTAAATAATAAACTCATAGTGCCCCCTCAGCTAACGGGTCTTCGATCATACGACCATCTTTGAGCGTTAAACTGCGATAGCGCATGCGTGCAATAAGACCTATATCGTGAGTCGCAATAAGCACTGTAGTACCGTGGTTATTAAAATCTTCAAACAAACGCAGAATGTCCATAGAAAGCTCAGGATCTAAGTTACCCGTTGGCTCATCGGCAAGTAGAATCGGGGGGGAGTTGACGATTGCTCTGGCTATACCAACACGTTGTTGCTCACCACCCGATAGTGTCGCAGGATTACATTTGGCTTTATCAAGTAAGCCCACTTTATCAAGCGCACCATTTACTCGTTTTGCAATTTGTTTATGATGCGTCCCTTCGATTATTAAAGGCAAAGCAACATTATCAAACACAGAGTAACGTTCTAATAAGCGGTGATTCTGAAAGATGATCCCTATATCGCGGCGCACATAAGGTATTTGCCGCGATTTAACAGCGTTTAAGTCTACACCATTAATAAGTACCTGCCCTGCCGATGGTCGCTCCATCAAACTTATGAGCTTTAGCAAGGTACTTTTACCTGCGCCACTGTGACCCGTTAAAAAGGCTAACTCGCCAGGCTTTATATGAAAACTAACTTTCTCAAGGGCACGGTGGCCACCTGGGTATGTTTTACTGACTTGCTGAAAATTTATCATTTTAATTATCAATCATCTTGCAGCGAAAAAGGGAGCACGCTCCCTTTTAATTAATTATGCATCGTCCTCATCTTGGCTGAATAGTGCATCAATGAAGTCATTACTATTAAATGTACGTAAATCATCAATACTCTCACCAACACCAATGTAACGAATTGGAATATTAAATTTATCTGCAACAGCGAAGATCACACCACCTTTAGCTGTACCATCAAGCTTAGATAAGGTGATCCCAGTTAAACCAACACATTCATTAAATAGTTTAACTTGGCTAATTGCATTTTGCCCTGTGCCAGCATCAATAGTTAACATGACTTCATGTGGCGCATCTGGGTCGATTTTTTTCATTACACGAGCAATTTTTTCAAGCTCTTGCATTAAGTTGTCTTTATTTTGCAAGCGCCCTGCTGTATCGGCGATTAACACATCAATGTTACGTGCTTTTGCAGCTTGAAATGCATCAAATACCACTGACGCACTGTCTGCACCTGTGTGCTGGGCAATAACCGGAATGCTATTACGCTCGCCCCACACTTGTAGCTGCTCAACCGCTGCAGCTCGGAAAGTATCACCAGCTGCAAGCATCACTGACTTACCTTCGTTTTGGAACTGCTTCGCTAATTTACCAATAGTGGTGGTTTTACCAACACCATTTACACCTACCATTAAGATAACAAATGGTTTTTTGTCACTAGGAATAACCAGCGGCTGCTCAGCCGTTTTGAGCATGCTTGCCATTTCTTGCTTCATCAGCTCGTAAAGCGCATCACCGTCTTTTAATTGCTTACGGTCTGCTGCATCAGTTAGGTTATCAATCAACTTCATTGTTGTATCAACACCTAAATCAGCAGTCAGTAATTGTGTTTCTAGTTCTTCAAATAACTCATCATCTATTTTCTTACCACTAAAAATAGACGCAAAGCCTGAACCTATATTAACGCGAGTTTTTAATAGGCCTTTTTTAAGGCGTGCGAAGAAACCTTCTTTCTTTGGTTTTTCAGCCGCAGCTTGAGCAGCTTTTTCTTGCTCTAAACGTTCCGCCTCTGCTTGTTCTTCAGCGATTCGTTGTTGTTCTAAACGTTCCGCCTCTGCTTGTTCTGCAGCAATTCGTTCTTGTTCTAAACGTTCCGCCTCTGCCTTTTCGGCAGCGATGCGCTGTTGTTCTAAACGTTCCGCTTCTGCCTTTTCGGCAGCGATACGTTCTTGCTCTAAACGTTCAGCTTCCGCCTTTTCTGCCGCAATACGTTCTTGCTCTAAACGCTCTGCTTGTGCTTTTTCGGCAGCAACACGCTGTTGTTCTAGGCGCTCCGCCTCTGCCTTTTCAGCAGCGATGCGCTCTTGTTCTAAGCGTTCTGCCTCAGCCTTTTCGGCAGCAATACGCTCTTGCTCTAAAAGTTCAGCCTCTGCCTTTTCGGCAGCAATACGCTCTTGCTCTAAACGTTCAGCTTGTGCTTTTTCAGCAGCAATGCGCTCTTGCTCTAAACGTTCAGCATCGCGTCTTTCGGCAGCAATGCGCTCTTGCTCTAAACGTTCAGCATCGCGTTTTTCTGCTGCAAGTTGCTCAGCTTCACGCTGCGCCTGTTCTGCTGCAGCACGTTCTTGCTCTAATTTCATTGCTGCTTCTTGCTCAGCAAGACGAGCTTGTTGTTCTTGGCGTTGTTGTTCTGCCGCTTGCTGCTCTTGAGCTAAACGTTCCGCCTCTGCTTTTTCAGCAGCGATGCGCTCTTGCTCTAAACGTTCAGCCTCAGCCTTTTCAGCAGCGATGCGCTCTTGTTCTAAGCGTTCTGCCTCGGCCTTTTCTGCAGCGATGCGCTCTTGCTCTAAACGTTCAGCCTCAGCCTTTTCAGCAGCGATGCGCTCTTGCTCTAAACGTTCAGCATCGCGTCTTTCTGCAGCAATACGTTCTTGTTCTAAACGTTCAGCTTCTGCTTTTTCAGCAGCGATGCGCTGTTGCTCTTCTAATTGCTTCTGGTTATCAGCCTCAGTCGCTGTTTGCTCTGCTTTTTGTTTTTCTGATTTGCCAAAACCAAACCAAGACAAGAATTTACTTTTTTTTGCCATACTTGCTAATAACCACTTATAAAAATCTGATAAACTTACATGAATAATAGTTTGGTGGTAGTCCAGCTAATTTAGCCAAACTAAAACGGATACCATCTATCGCTAGGGTCGCAATACTAACACTTTTAGCGCTTTAGAAAAATGACACGCTAGCCATTGCTTACAATATTATCTGAGCAAGTGGTCAGTTACCAATGATTAGTGAGTTAAATGATAAAAAAATCAACAGCTAAACGCCCAGTTAAAGCCGCTAACAATAAAACAGCCAATGGCTTTATTCGTATCATTAGTGGTCAATTCCGTGGCAGAAAACTGCCCGTAAAAGATGTGCAGGGCTTACGTCCGACCACAGATCGTATTAAAGAGACTGTATTTAACTGGCTAATGCAAGATACACGTGACGCAGCCGTACTCGATTGCTTTGCCGGCTCGGGAGGGCTTGGTTTTGAGGCACTTTCTCGTTTTGCAGCCAGTGCGGTATTTTTCGAACTCGACAAAAGCGCAACGGCGCAGTTGAATAGCAATATCGCTACTTTGCAACTTAAAAATGCCACAGTAAAGCATGGGGACAGCCTAACACTCTTAAATAATAATGCTGAGAACGATAAATTTGATTTGGTTTTTGTTGACCCACCATTCCGTCAGAATTTAGCCGAAAAAAGTTGTTTTTTGCTCGAATCAAATCACTGGTTAACTGAGCAAGCTCTTATCTATGTAGAGGTTGAAAGTGAGCTTAGTAATTTAGACACTCCTGATAACTGGCTGCTTTTAAAAGAAAAAACTGCAGGCCAAGTCATTTGTAGATTGTATCAACGCGAAACAAATTAGCACTGTTTTGCCGACTCAGATTCTGTTAATATTATCCTTTACATGTGGTGTTGCTTCGGATTACAATACCGCACCATTTTTGAACCACTTGATCGTTATTCGATCAACTTGAGCAACGCTCATTATTTAGGTAGGTGAATTTTTAATGCCAGTAATTAAAGTAAGAGAGAACGAACCGTTTGACGTAGCACTTCGTCGCTTCAAGCGTTCATGTGAAAAAGCAGGTATCCTTTCAGAAGTTCGTCGTCGCGAGCACTATGAAAAACCAACAGCTGAGCGTAAGCGTAAAAAAGCTGCTGCAGTAAAGCGTCACATGAAGAAGCTTTCTCGCGATAACGCACGTCGCGTTAAATTATACTAATCAGTATTTGGTCTTGTATAAATGAGCCTTTTATTAACGCTAAAAGATGCGCAAAAAGATGCGATGAAGGCAAAAGACAAAGAACGTCTTAAGCCAATCCGCATGGTACTTGCAGCAATCAAGCAACGTGAAATTGACGAGCAAATTACACTTGATGACGACGGTATCACCGCTGTCTTAGTAAAGCTTGTAAAACAACGTCGCGATTCTTACACCCAGTACATTGATGCGGGTCGTGAAGATTTAGCTGAAATTGAAGCCAATGAGATTAAAGCACTTGAAGAATTCTTGCCTCAACAATTGAGTGAAGAAGAAATCATTGCTCTTATTGACTCGGCTATTGCTGATACAAATGCAGCGGGTATGCAAGACATGGGTAAGGTAATGGGAGTTATCAAAAGCAAAGCTGAAGGTCGTGCCGATTTAGGTAAGATTTCTGGCTTAATCAAGCAACGATTAACTGCCTAACCCCCACATACAGATGTATGATTCAAGCAAACCGAGCCTAGTGCTCGGTTTCTTGCTTTTAGTCTTTCATAAACACCGTATTTGTGTTCAAATCTTATTTTAAAACGCATAGATAGCGCAGGAAAAACAACAGCTATGGCCGGAAAAATCCCTAGACAATTTATTGATGATTTACTCGCTCGTACAGATATTGTGGAGCTAATTGATTCAAAAGTTGGCTTAAAAAAAGCGGGAAAAGACTACCAAGCATGTTGTCCTTTTCATAACGAGAAGACCCCTTCTTTTACTGTCTCCCAGGATAAACAGTTTTATCACTGCTTTGGTTGTGGCGCTAATGGCAATGCTATTTCGTTTGTTATGGAATACGACAAACTAGAATTTGTTGATGCCATTGAAGAGCTAGCGAGTATGCTCAACTTAGACGTGCCTCGTGAACAAGGTGGCAGCTCAGGTCCTAAACGCACTGCAGAACAAAAGCGCTCTGATTACGATTTAATGTTACACGCCGCTCGCTTTTATCAACATCAATTGAAGCATCATGCTAATTCTAAAATGGTCATCGACTATATCAAAGGGCGTGGTTTAAGCGGTGAAACAGCGAAAAAATTCATGATTGGTTATGCGCCTAGTGAATGGGAGGCGTTATGCCAGCAACTTGGCCGTAACAAAGAACAAAAAGAGCAGTTAGTAGAGCTGAAGCTTGCTTCTGAAAAGTCGCCTGGTCGCCAATTTGACTTTTTCCGTGATCGACTCATGTTTCCTATTCGCGATAAACGCGGTCGGGTTATCGCCTTTGGTGGCCGAGTCATGCAGGCCGATCAAGGGCCTAAATACCTCAACTCACCAGAAACACGTATCTTCCATAAAGGCTTTGAACTTTATGGTTTATACGAAGCAAAGCAAGCACATAAAAAACTTGACCATATTTTGATTGTTGAAGGTTATATGGATGTGGTTGCTTTGGCTGAGCAAGGTATCGAATATGCCGTTGCAGCACTTGGTACAGCAACAACCGCAGAACATATGCACACTTTATTTAGAACCACAGATAAAGTGATTTGTTGTTACGATGGTGACCGTGCTGGTCGTGATGCAGCATGGCGTGCACTTGAGAATGCACTACCTTATCTTGGCGATGGTAAATCATTAAAATTTGTATTTTTACCTGACGGTGAAGACCCAGATTCACTGGTACAAAAAGAAGGTAAAGATGCCTTTGAAGCAAGATTGAGCGATGCCGACGACTTTAGTAAAGTATTATTTAATAAGCTCAGCCAAGAAGTTGACCTAACTCAAGATGCAGGTAAAGCAAAGCTACTCAGTGATGCTTTACCATTAATTGAAAAAATCCCAAGTGATTTTTATCAAGAAAATATTTTGGAACATTTAGGCCGTTTAATTGGTCGAACAAGAGAACAATTAAACAACCGTGTTAAGACTCCAAAGCAACAGCATGCTATTGAGCGTAAATTTAAAATAACACCAATGCGCCAAGCTATCGGAATTTTATTACAGCATCCAAATCTCGCGACAAGCATTGCTTATATGCCAGAACTTGCTGAAATGAAAATTGCCGGTATTGAGTTATTTTTACGCATTCAGCACTTAGCGCTTGAGCGACAAGGTATCACCACGGCACAAATTTTAGAATCGTTCCGAGGTAGCCAAGAGTACGATGCGTTGATTAAATTAGCGACTTGGCAGCACCAAATAAATGACGATCGTTTAGAGACAGTTTTTAAAAATACTTTTAAATTTATTGAAGACCAGTGTTTAAATTATCGACTAGAGACCCTATTAATAAAAGACAAGACCCAAGGCTTAAGCAGCGAAGAAAGGCTAGAATGTCTGTTACTAACACAAGCGTTAAAAGGTAGCAACAGCTAGTCAGAACTGAATAATTCTGTTATACTGTGCTATTCACTGCGTCTAGTTAGTTTTCGTGTCGCTTATTTAGTAAGCGAGCTGGCGCCTGTTGTATCAACTTTCAGAGTGGAAGAATAAATCTCTATGGATCCAACTCCTCAGTCACAATTAAAGCTTCTGATTCAAAAAGGTAAAGAGCAAGGTTATTTAACTTTTGCAGAAGTTAATGATCACCTTCCACAAGACATTATCGACTCAGATCAGGTAGAAGATATCATTAGCATGATTAATGACATGGGTATCAAGGTTAGCGAAAATGCGCCTGATGCTGATGAATTAATGATGCAAGAAACAACGACAGACGAAGACGCAGCAGAAGCCGCGGCCGCTGCACTTGCGACTGTAGAAAAAGAGATCGGTCGAACAACCGACCCTGTGCGCATGTATATGCGTGAAATGGGTACTGTTGAACTCCTTACACGTGAAGGCGAAATTGTTATCGCTAAGCGTATTGAAGAAGGTATCAACCAAGTTCAGATTTCTGTTGCTGAATACCCAGAAGCAATTACTTATCTACTAGAGCAATGGGATAAGTTTGAAGCCGAAGAAATGCGCTTAAGCGACATTATCTCTGGTTTCTTTGATCCTAATAATGAAGACGAATCACAAATTTCTGCTACACACATCGGTTCAGAGCTAAACGAAGAGCAGCTTGACGACGAAGACGACGAAGCTGACGATGAAGACGACGATGACGATAGCGATGATGATAGCGATGGTGATACAGGTCCAGATCCTGAAGAAGCACGTATTCACTTCGAAAACTTACGTGAGCTTTACAACAAAGCACGTGATACGTTTGAAGCAAAAGGCCGTGCTCACCCAGATTCACAAGCAGCTATTGCAGAAATTGGCGAACTATTTAAAACCTTTAAGTTAGTTCCTAAACAGTTTGACCGCATGGTAAATAACATGCGTGAAATGATGGACCGCGTTCGCGTACAAGAACGTATCATCATGAAACAAGCTGTACAAATTGCGAAGTTACCGAAAAAGAATTTCATCAAGCATTTTGCTAACAACGAAACAGATACTAGCTGGATTGATCTTGAAATTGCTGCAAACGAGAAATACTCGGTTGCACTTGAAGAAGTTAAACCAGAAATCATCCGTTGCATTAGCAAGTTACGTGCAATTGAAGAAAGCACGGGTTTAAGTATCGAGCGAATTAAAGACATCAACCGTCGTATGAGTATTGGTGAAGCGAAAGCTCGCCGTGCGAAAAAAGAAATGGTTGAAGCGAACTTACGTCTTGTAATCTCGATTGCGAAAAAATACACCAACCGTGGTTTACAATTCTTAGACCTTATCCAAGAGGGTAACATTGGTCTAATGAAAGCGGTTGATAAGTTCGAATACCGCCGTGGTTATAAGTTCTCAACTTATGCAACATGGTGGATCCGTCAAGCAATTACACGTTCGATTGCTGACCAAGCACGTACCATCCGTATCCCTGTGCATATGATTGAGACGATCAACAAACTAAATCGTATCTCTCGTCAAATGCTACAAGAGATGGGTCGTGAGCCGAGCCCAGAAGAATTAGCTGAGCGTATGTTAATGCCTGAAGATAAGATCCGTAAGGTACTTAAAATCGCGAAAGAGCCAATTTCGATGGAAACACCAATCGGTGATGATGAAGATTCGCACTTAGGTGACTTCATTGAAGATACCACAATCGATTCGCCTATTGATTCTGCAACAATGGAATCATTACGTGGCGCAACAAACGATGTACTAGCGGGCTTAACAGCACGTGAAGCTAAAGTACTACGTATGCGTTTTGGTATCGATATGAACACTGACCATACATTAGAAGAAGTAGGTAAACAGTTTGACGTAACACGTGAGCGTATTCGTCAAATCGAAGCGAAAGCGTTACGTAAATTACGTCACCCTTCTCGCTCAGACTTACTGAAAAGCTTCTTAGATGCTAAGTAACTTAGTATCGCATTATTAACTAAAAGGCCGCTGTTGCGGCCTTTTTTCTATTCGAGAGATATTCATGGCTTGGATCCAAATTCGCATCAATGCAAACGCTGACAACGCAGAATTAATCAGCGACTTATTAATGGACACTGGCAGCGCGTCAGTAACTTATGTTGACGCCAAAGATACCCCTATTTATGAACCTAAGCTTGGCACTGTTCAACTATGGGCCGATACGACTGTAATTGGTCTTTATGACGCTAACCATGACATGGACAGCGTGGTAGAAACTCTAAAAGCTGAAGCAACCCTTGCCGATAAGCTCGTTTATAAAATAGAACAGCTTGAAGATAAAGATTGGGAACGTGAATGGATGGATAATTTCCACCCTATCCAATTTGGTGAGCGCTTATGGATCTGTCCAAGCTGGCGTGATATTCCCGATCCTAATGCTGTTAATGTATTACTCGACCCAGGCCTTGCCTTTGGTACAGGCACCCATGCAACCACAGCACTTTGCTTGAAGTGGCTTGAAAGCCAAGATTTAACAGGTAAAACCGTAGTTGATTTTGGTTGTGGATCGGGTATTTTAGGAATAGCCGCGATCAAGCTTGGCGCTGAGCGTATGATCGGCATCGATATTGATCCTCAAGCACTTGAAGCAAGCCGTGATAATGCACAGCGTAACGGTGTCGCAGATAAACTTGAAGTCTATTTACCAGAAGATCAACCAGAGTTTACTGCCGATATAGTCGTTGCAAATATTTTAGCTCAGCCTCTTCGCGAACTACATGAAGTGATCTTAGGCCTTTTAAAACCGAATGGTAAGATTGCTATGTCAGGTATTTTAGAAGAGCAAGCTCAGTCTGTAGCGGACGTTTATGCCCCGTTTTTAGCACTTGATGAGATTGCTATTGAAGGTGAATGGACCCGAGTTAGTGGCACGAAGAAGGCTTAACCCTCTCTAGAGCATTAACTCTAAGCTAATAGGTAAAGCCAGTATTTAACAGGCTTTACCTTATTTTTACAGTCTGCAGTTTCTCGCCTTTGTACAAGCAAAATTATTTTTGTTCAAATAACAAACAAATCAACCTACTCGTCAAACTGTTATCAAAAGTCAATACGAAAAGGGCAAAAAAAAGTCACTTTTGTTCAATTTATAGCCTTTGATTTTTGCAAAAAAAACCGTAAACTTAGCGCCCCTTGAAAAGAGGCCAATTGAATAACGTGCGTATCGGTTCATACCAACTTGAGAACAACGTAATTGTCGCGCCAATGGCAGGCATTACAGACAGACCATTTAGACAACTTTGCCGTCGCTTAGGTGCTGGCCTTGCTGTTTCTGAAATGCTCTCGTCAAACCCGAAAGTATGGAAAACCGAAAAATCGATGAACCGTATGGATCACAGCGGTGAGTCGGGAATTCGCTCGGTGCAAATCGCCGGAGCCGATCCTGAGCTTATGGCGCAGGCAGCACAATTCAATGTCAGCAATGGCGCACAGATCATAGATATCAATATGGGGTGCCCAGCTAAAAAAGTGAATAAGAAACTTGCAGGCTCTGCCTTATTACAGTTTCCTGAATTAGTGGAAGAGATACTTGATGCGGTAGTCAATGCCGTAGATGTTCCTGTCACATTAAAAATCCGTACCGGATGGGATCAGGAAAACCGTAATGGTGTCGAGATTGCGAGAATCGCTGAACGTTATGGCATAGCATCATTGGCCGTACATGGGCGTACACGCGCATGTATGTATAAAGGTGAAGCTGAGTACGCCACAATTAAGGATATTAAACGTTCAGTGTCTATCCCTGTGGTTGCCAATGGTGATATTACTTCACCAGAAAAAGCAAAGCAGGTTTTGGATTATACGGGTGCAGATGCCATTATGATTGGTCGAGCCGCCCAAGGTCGCCCTTGGATATTCAGGGAGATAGACCACTATTTGCGAACTGGAGAACATTTGCCAGCACCTGAAATTGCAGAGGTGCGTAGCATTTTGATGGAGCATTTAGACAATCTTCATCAGTTTTACGGGGAGCCAATGGGAGCGCGTATCGCTCGAAAGCATGTATCTTGGTATTTGCAAACCCATGACAGTGACGGTCAGTTTAGGCGAGTATTTAATGCGTTAGATAACCCACAGGCACAAGTCGACGCATTAGAAGAATACTTTAAAACACTAGCAGCTAACTAAGAAAGAAAGAGACATATAACGATGTTCGAACAAAACGTGACTTCTCCATTTATCACAAACCCTCATGTACAGTCACACGAGAAACCACAGCCGTTGCGTGATGCAGTGAAAAAAGCTGTTCATCACTACTTAAAGCAACTTAATGGTCAAGACGTTCAAGACGTGTACGACCTTGTTCTTTCTGAGCTAGAAGCACCATTACTTGAAGAAGTAATGACGTACACGCGTGGTAACCAAACTCGTGCAGCAATCTTACTAGGTATCAACCGTGGTACTTTACGTAAGAAGCTTAAAAAATACGGCATGAACTGATACCCGTCTTAATGGACTGATAGTAAGCCTGCATATTCATTGTGCTAATAAACGCTTACTCCCCCATTACAACTGGTATAAAAGTTTTGAATAAAAAGCACCTTAGGGTGCTTTTTTTATTGCTGTTAAAAACTATGCAAAATCCTCACGCTTTAAACATCGTTTTCTCAGCAATATTCAGTTAAAATACCGCCTTTCTAAGCTAGCTCAAACATTGAGGTAATCAAAACTACAATGGATACACATCGTCCAATTCGTCGCGCACTATTAAGTGTGTCAGATAAAACCGGTATCGTTGAATTTGCTCGCGCTCTTGAAGCTCAAGGCGTAGATATTTTATCAACTGGCGGTACTTGCAAATTACTTGCTGATAACGGCATTAAAGTCACTGAAGTATCTGACCATACTGGTCACCCTGAGATCATGGATGGTCGCGTAAAAACACTTCATCCAAAAATTCACGGCGGCATCCTAGCGCGTCGCGGTCAAGATGAAGACGTAATGGAGGATCACAACATCTCTGCTATCGATATCGTTGTAGTTAACTTATACCCCTTCGCAAACACTGTTGCGAAAGAAGACTGCAGCCTAGAAGATGCGATTGAAAACATTGATATTGGTGGTCCTACTATGGTTCGCGCTGCGGCGAAAAACCATAAAGATGTAACTATCGTAGTAAATGCAAAAGATTACGACCGTGTAATCAGCGAAATGCAAAACAACAACGGTTCAACAACGTATAAAACACGTTTTGACCTTGCAATTGCAGCTTACGAGCACACTGCTCAGTACGATGGCATGATTGCAAACTACTTCGGCAAAATGGTTCCTGATTACACAGAAGAAGCTGCTGAAGAGACTAAGTTCCCACGCACTATCAACATGCAGTTTACTAAAAAGCAAGATATGCGCTACGGTGAAAACTCACACCAAGACGCCGCTTTTTATGTTGAAAACGACCTAACAGAAGCATCTGTTGCAACTGCGGTTCAACTGCAAGGTAAAGCACTTTCTTACAACAACATTGCTGACACTGACGCAGCATTAGAATGTGTAAAAGAATTCGATGTACCAGCGTGTGTTATCGTAAAACATGCAAACCCTTGTGGTGTGTCAATTGGTGACAACATTCTTGAAGCGTATGACCGTGCATTCAAAACTGACCCTACATCAGCATTTGGTGGCATCATCGCATTCAACAAAGAACTTGATGCAGACACAGCTGAAGCAATTGTTTCTCGTCAATTCGTTGAAGTTATCATTGCACCTAAAGTTTCTGAAGCCGCTGCACAGATCGTTTCTGCAAAACAAAACGTACGTTTATTAGAATGTGGTGAATGGTCTGGTAATGCAACAGGTCACGACATCAAGCGTGTTAATGGCGGTATCTTGGTTCAAGACCGCGACTTAGGTATGGTAACGCAGAGCGATCTTAAAGTTGTATCTAAGCGTCAACCAACTGAGCAAGAATTAAAAGATTTATTATTCTGCTGGAAAGTCGCTAAATTCGTTAAGTCTAACGCGATTGTGTATGCACGTGACGGTATGACTATCGGTGTTGGTGCAGGCCAAATGAGCCGTGTTTACTCGGCGAAAATTGCAGGTATCAAAGCCGCTGACGAAAACCTTGAAGTGAAAGGTTCTGTTATGGCATCTGATGCATTCTTCCCATTCCGTGACGGCATTGATGCAGCAGCAGAGGCTGGCATCACAGCAGTTATTCAACCAGGTGGTTCAATGCGCGATGAGGAAGTTATCGCTGCAGCTGATGAAGCTGGTATGGCAATGGTATTTACAGGTATGCGCCATTTCCGTCACTAATAACACAAAGGGTTAAGCGAAAAGTTTAGCCCTTTTTGTTTGCCACAAATTCACGTATTCTGATTACTAATAATAATGACCCATATAATGAAGGAATAGATGATGAAATTTGCCGTAAAAACACTGCTAGTTGCAGGCCTTGCACTAACATCAGCACAGGCTTTAAGCCACAGCCATGAATCAGCGCTTACAAGTGCTGTACAATCAAGCGAACGTGATGCTAAAAATAGCGCTCGCGATCAATACCGCCACCCAGTTGAAACACTTGATTTCTTTGGCTTTAAGCCAAATATGACAGTCGTTGAAATTGCACCAGGCGGTGGTTGGTACAGCGAAATCCTTGCGCCAGCTGTAAAAGGCCATGGTGTTTACTACGCGGCACATTTCCCAGCAGATTCTGAAGTAGGTTATTACCAACGTTCATTAGCTGGCTTTAAGAAAAAGATGAGCGAAGACGCGCGCTTCAGTGAAGTTAAACTGACTGAATTTGCGCCAGTAACACATCTAGATATTGCACCAGCGGGTAGCGCAGATCTTGTTTTAACCTTTAGAAATGTTCATAACTGGTACATGGGTAAAGATAAAGAAGGCGCGTTGAGTGCATTTAAAGCATTTTACAAAGCACTTAAGCCGGGCGGCACATTAGGCGTAGTTGAACACCGCCTTCCTGAGTCGCGCAGCGATGAAGATCAGAAATCATCAGGTTATATGAAGCAAAGCTATGTAATTGATATTGCAAAACAAGCTGGCTTTGAACTAGTGGCAAGCAGTGACATTAATGCAAACCCTCTTGATACAGCAGATCACCCTAAAGGGGTGTGGACACTACCACCAAGCCTTCGTTTAGGCGAGCAAGATGCCGCGAAGTATAAAGCGATTGGTGAAAGTGATCGTATGACGCTGAAGTTTAAAAAACCGCTTTAAATAGGATTATACGCCATGAATGTACTTGTCATCGGCAGTGGCGGCCGCGAACACGCTCTTGCGTTTAAGGCTGCACAAAATAGTAAAGTAAACACCGTTTTCGTCGCTCCAGGTAATGCTGGTACTGCACTTGAGCCAAAACTTGAAAACGTAGCTATCAATGTTGAAGACCTAGCTGGTTTAGTTACTTTTGCAAAAGAAAACAACGTTGAATTAACCATTGTTGGCCCTGAAGTACCGCTGGTTTTAGGTGTCGTTGATACATTCCGTGAAAACGGTCTGGCTATCTTCGGCCCAACGGCTGGTGCAGCACAGTTAGAAGGCTCTAAGTCGTTCACCAAAGACTTCTTAGCACGCCACGATATTCCAACAGCTGATTACCAAACGTTTGAACAAATCGAACCTGCGCTTGCTTACCTGAAAGAAAAAGGTGCGCCAATTGTTGTTAAAGCTGACGGCTTAGCAGCAGGTAAAGGCGTTATCGTTGCGATGACTGAGCTTGAAGCTGAAGAAGCTATTCGCGATATGCTAGCAGGCAACAGCTTCGGTGAAGCGGGTAGCCGTGTAGTTATCGAAGAGTTCTTAGAAGGTGAAGAAGCCTCTTTCATCGTCATGGTTGATGGCAAAAACGTACTACCATTTGCAACCAGCCAAGACCACAAACGCGCTTACAATGGTGACCAAGGTCCGAATACTGGCGGCATGGGCGCATACTCACCAGCCCCTGTGGTGACGGATGAAATTCACCATCGCATTATGAACGAAGTGATCAACCCAACGGTTGAAGGTATGGCGAAAGAAGGCCACCCATACACTGGTTTCTTATATGCAGGTTTAATGATCACCGCTGATGGCACGCCAAAAGTGATTGAATACAACTGTCGTTTTGGTGACCCAGAAACACAGCCTATGATGCTTCGTCTTAAGTCTGACCTTGTTGAGCTAATCGAAGCGGCTAACCGTGAAGAGCTAGATAAAACAGATATCGAGTTCGACCCGCGCGCAGCAGTAGGTGTTGTATTAGCAGCTAAAGGCTACCCTGATAGCTACCCGAAAGGTGACACTATCAACGGCTTGCAAGTTACTTACCCTGAAGGTGAGAAAGTATTCCACGCAGGTACTAAGCAAGACGGCGATAACGTAGTAACGGCTGGCGGTCGTGTTCTTTGTGCAACGGCACTTGGTAACACAGTAACTGAAGCGCAACAACGTGCCTATAAACTCGTTGATCAAATCAGCTGGGAAGGCATGGAATATCGTACTGATATCGCTTACCGCGCTATTGCTCGCGAACAAAAGTAAGTAAGTTAAAACTTATTTCTCTTAAAAGCGCAGTTTATCTGCGCTTTTTTAATGCTACACTATTAAGAATAATTAACTAGATAAAGAACGCGTTTTGAATAATAAAGCATTGAAATATAATTTTGTTTCTTTTTTTATTCTTGCTACTTTGTTTTTTATCATCGCCAATTTGTGCGCGCATCTGGCCAGTCCAACTCGCTATACAATTGATAAGACAGCGCCAGTGTATTCTCAAATGGCTTATCGTATTGACCAAAGCAAATCTCTCACCCTTAACCAATTTCTTGCAGAGCCAGAACAACTTATAAAAAAGCCATTCTCGCAAATTGAGTGGCATTTAGGCGCTCAAGATTACTGGTTAAAACTCGACTTAGAAAACCGTCAAACGAAGCCGATTGATCTCATTATTCACTTTGATAACCCTATGGTTGATTACCTCACTGTTTACCGTGTAAACACACAACAACAGCTTATAAAAAAAACAGTGTTAGGCGATAAAGTACCTGATCTAAGCCTATTTAAATACAGTACCCCACATACGTCTTTCACTCTTAATAGTAATGAGCAAACATCCATCATTATTAAAGTTGATACCGTGGGGATCAGTAAAACGCCTATTAACATCTATGGTAAAAATGAATTTCAAGACTTAGTTCGCGCACAAGTGGGTGTATGGGGAATTTTTATTGGTGTGCTGATCATGGCTGCGCTCTATAACCTAGTGTTATTTTTTGGCATACGAGATCGTGTATACCTAATTTACATTGGCTATATTATTTCGGCGCTGTTATTGATGGGCTCAGTGCTCGGCTTTGGCTTTTATCTCTGGCCATTATCGTGGCAGTTATTTTTAAATAAACAGGTGGTATTTAGTAACTACGCTATTGCCTTTTTTACCGTTGCTTTTTGCACCATGTTTTTACGCTACCACAAAGACAATTGCCGCTTATATAAACTTAGTCTCAGCTTTTTAGCCCTACTGTTCAGCTTAAGCTTAATTAGCTTTTTTATGCTCGAATACCACTCATCAAAAATTTTCTTTGCCATTATGGTACCGCTGTACATTTTATGTATTTGCATGATTTATAAAAAATTAGTGAGTGGCTTTCGGTGGGCAAAATTTTATGTGATGTCATGGGTCCCTCTGATTGTTGGCGCAGCAATTCAACCGTTAGAACTTACCGGCTTTATCCCTTATAGCTTTACCGTTAGGCATATATTTTTAGTCGCTATTTTATGCGAGATTGTATTAATGGCTATGGCTCTAGCAGATAGAGTACGCTATCAAAGAGAGAAAGCTCTCTATCATGCAACTCATACTCAACAAACACAACTTCTAAATCAGGCCATGCTCAAACAAGCTTATATGGTTCTGAGAAAGCAACAAAGATCAGCTAACCTGTGCCTTATAAAGATAGAGCAATTCACTGCACTGATGAATATTCTAAATTCAACACAAAGCAGTCATATCATCATCACAGTTGCTGATTCACTAGAACGTCAAGTAAGTAAACATAGGCAATTTATTAACCTTGAATCAGCCCTCGATAACAGCCCTAAAATAGCAGACTTAGGTAACGGAATACTGGCATTTATCTCTACAAAGATTCAGCCACCAGAGGAGCTCTATGCAGAGCTTAACGACTTATCGAAACAGTTGCCAAAACAATACAGCATTTTGGGTCTTGACCTACAACTTAACTATCGCTGCAGTGTCGCAGAACCGATTGCTGACGACGGATTTGATGCCTGGTTACAGCGTGGTTACTTAAGCTTGTCTCAACGACCTCAATATAATATTGAACATGCAAAACCTCATGTAGATATGAATCTAAGTTTAGCTGCTGCACTGCAACACGCTATTCGAAACAATAGTTTAGCTATCTACCTGCAACCAATTATCAACTTAAATACAGGCAAAGTGGCAGGTGCAGAAGCTTTATTACGCTGGCCTTGCGCCGATAAAGAGATCCATATTGAGCAGCTGATCCTATTAGCTGAGCGCACAGGGCTAATAAACGAGCTTACCTTATGGGTAATTGATCAAGCCTGTCAAAGTGTTGCAAGCCTTAATCAGCATGGTTATCGTGACCATACAATCAGTGTTAATTTAAGTGCCAAAAATCTCACCATTCCAAAGCTTATTGAAAAAGTTGAAAATACCATCATGAAGCATGGCATTATGGCCAGCCAATTAAAGTTTGAGCTTACCGAGTTCGCGCTAATTAAAAACCATAATGAAATGGTATCTTTCATCAATGAGCTCAATAAACTAGGTAGCCAAGTGGTTTTAGATGACTTTGGTACAGGTTACTCATCGCTCAATTATCTGGTTAATTATTCATTTAGCACTATCAAGGTAGATAAATCATTTACCCTTGATTTAACAACTAACGACAACAACCAAGTTATCGTGAAAACAGCCATTGATATGGCCCATAACCTCGATATGAATATCACCATTGAAGGCATAGAAGATCAAGAAACAGAACAGATGCTTATAAAAATGGGCGCAGATCAAGGCCAAGGCTATTATTACAGCAAAGCGATACCATTAAGTGAGTATCTAACGTTTATTGCCACACAATTTAAATAGACCATGTTACACTTGCCTCTTTTAACATCTTTAGGGGCCAAGTGAAGATGCAAGGTACGCTCAGAAAATTAAAGTCGACCCTCACCTCTCCAGTCGAATATCAATTACCTATTGGTGATGAGCTAGTTTCATTAAATGACTATATTGGTAAGCCACTAACACTTACGTTTACGGGCAATATTTTTTGTTGTAACTGTGGGAAAAAAACCAAAAAGAGTTACTCACAAGGACACTGCTTTGTATGTATGCGCAAATTAGCTAGCTGTGATATGTGTATTATGAAGCCTGAAACCTGCCACTTCGATAAAGGTACCTGCCGCGAGCCACAATGGGGCGAAGAAAACTGTATGATCCCACACTATGTATACTTAGCGAATACATCAGGGTTAAAGGTAGGGATTACTCGCCATACACAAATTCCAACGCGTTGGATTGACCAAGGTGCAACACAAGCACTGCCTATTTTTAAAGTACAAACTCGCTTGCAATCAGGATTAGTTGAAGTTGCACTAGCCAAGTTTATTGCTGATAAAACGAATTGGCGAAACATGCTAAAAGGCCCATCAGAAGCAATTGATTTGAAAGCCGCTGCCAAAGAGCTTATCCCACAAATTGATGAAAAACTCAGTGAACTCGCTGAGCTATTTGGGGCCACAGCCATTGAAAAACTAGATGAAGATGTTGTTGAGCTAGAGTATCCAGTGAGTGAATACCCTAGCAAAATCAGCTCTTTCAATTTTGATAAAGCGCCAGAAGTATCGGGCATTTTAAAAGGTATTAAAGGCCAGTACTTAATTTTTGATACTGGCGTCATTAATATTCGTAAGTTTACTTCTTACGAAATTAGCCTAGCTTAGGCACTTTTTTCGGTATTGAGGTAAAAGGCATACCATTGCTGCTTCGTAATTGGGCGGCAATAGTAATAACCTTGAATGGTATCGCAGTTAAGTGAACGTAAGTAATTTAACTGCTCTATTTTCTCAACCCCTTCTGCAACCACATGCATATTAAGGCTTTTAGCTAATGTGACGATTGCCGTTACAATTTCACTATTGCCGTATTCATCAGGCACTTTAGCGATAAAACTGGCATCAATTTTTAGTGTGTCGATTGGCAATTTAGTCAAATAGCTAAGCGCAGAGTAACCCGTACCAAAGTCATCAAGAGTTATATGCACACCGAGTTTTTTCAGTGCCATGAGTTCTTGTTTCGCTTCACTAAAGTGACTAATAAAACAGCTTTCTGTGAGCTCTATCTCTAACTGATAGGGGTTAACCTCATAGTGCTCAAGTAACCGCTCTACATTCGACGCAAGTTGCCCCTGACGTAAATGATTCGCCGAAATATTAATGGCTAAGCGCCCTGCTTCAATGCCTTGTTGCTGCCAATTAACTAACTCTTTGCAAGCCTCTTCTATCACCCACAAGTCTAGCTTTACAATAAGGCCTAACTCTTCAGCCAAAGGAATAAACTTTGCTGGAGAAATCACCCCTAAACTTGGTTCGTGCCAACGTAGGAGTGCTTCTACCCCTAAAATTTTGCCTGAAGTTAACTGCTGCTTAGGTTGGAAATACAGCTCAAACTCATCACTCTCAATTGCATTTTGTAACCGGCTCATCATTGCAAGTCTCTCTAAAGAGCGCGCATTCATCGCAGGTTTGAATAATTGAAATGAATTACGACCAACTTCTTTAGCACGGTACATCGCAATATCGGCGTGCTTCAGCAAGGTAGCACTATCCACACCATCATCAGGGTAAACCGCTGCGCCAATCGATGCCGTAATGGCCACAACATGCTCGTTAATAGCCAAAGGCATACTAACTTGTTGAAGTACTTGCTCAGCAAAGTTTAGCAAGTCTTCAATACGATTTACTTCACATAGTAAAACAAACTCATCACCACCTAACCGCGCCAAGGTATCTCCATCCGGAAGGATCGATAAAATTCGCTCAGCAACTTGCTCAAGCAAGTTATCACCAGCATCGTGCCCTAAACTATCATTCACTTCTTTAAAGCGATCTAAGTCAATAAACATCACCGCCAGTAGGTCATGATTTCGTTTTGCAGCACTCAATGCAATTGATAACCTATCATGAAACAAACGCCGATTAGGCAGACCAGTCAGCTCATCGTAATAGGCAAGTTGGGCAATCTTTTCTTCGGCACGTTTGCGCTCTGTAATATCACTAAAAATAGCGGCATAGAGCACTTCGTCAAAATTGGGATCTTTGATCTGAATGATCGTTAGCCACTCAACATACTCTTCGCCATCTTTTCTACGATTACAGATCTCTCCTTGCCAAACCCCTTCGTATTCAATGGCATGCCACATTTTTTGATAAAAGGAACGGCTATGTTTTGCTGAACTTAAAATGTTGGGCCGCTTGCCAATAACTTCATGCTCAGCAAAGCCAGTCAGTTTAGTAAAAGCAGGGTTAACTTGAATAATAGTGCCGTCTTTACGGGTTAACATAATGCCATCGAGTGAGGCATCAATAATTTTATTTGCAAGAAAAAGGTTTCGCTGTGATTTTTGCAAAGCAATGTCACGCTGTTCAATCGCTCGCTCAAGCTCGCAGCAATAAGCCGACTCAATCTCTGTTATTAAATCAGCAAATGAAATCACTCCACAAATAGCGGTGTCTCTGACCACCAAATGACGCACATTGCGTTCTGTCATGACTCGATAAGCATCAAAAAGACTACTTTTATTATCAATTTCAATAAGTGGATAACTCGCGTATTCCCAGCACGGGTTTAACCACTCTGTTTGTAAAATCAACTCAACGATGTCACGCTGGGTAATGATGCCATAAATTTCAAGTGATTGATTATAAACCAATACACTTTCAAGGTGTTTCATGCGCATCAGTTCAACCACTTTCTCAATAGGCGTATCGGCATCAACCACTTCTAATTCTGTACAATACTGCTCATGAATGGGCCTAAACTGCAAATAGTGGTCTAAACCTTGGTTGTGAACGATATCAGAAAGGTTCAACATCCCTAAAGGCTGGCTATTATCATCAATTACCAATAAATGACGAATACCGTGTTGTTGAAAACGTAATGTTGCATCACTTACTGGATACTGACTTGGCACTGAGATAACCGGTGCCGACATCACTTCGTGAATTGCAAGATTCTTGTAAGTGGGATTAGTTATATCTACCTTTAAGCAATCAGCTTCAGTCCAGATACCAACAATCGACTTTTCATGTTTAATAAAAATGGCGGTTACACCATGCACATGCATCAACCTTACGGCATCAACCAAAGGCGTATGCGCAGGACATGAAACGAGCTTTTGCGAAAATACATCGCACACCTTTTGATGTCGTCTTGGTTGATTCATAGGTAAATAATCCTAGTTCTTGCATGGACTGACAATTATAATCATTTCATCCTTGGCAACTTTGACGCAGGACAATAAATGCACACATCTTTTCCTAAGATAATTTTTTCATCTAATGAATTGGCATTAGTTGAAGATGAAGCCGATATAGAAAGCTTTATTTATGGTTTAAGTGAAGAGCAGCAACAAGAAGCGAGGATACTTTTAGCAACAGGGCACTATGTCAACTTGCAGGGAGAAAGTGTTAAAGCGTTAACTGACGTAGAGCTTGCTAATAAAGTGACTGAGCATCTAGCACAAGAAGGTGTGTGCTGTTTAAGTAAAGTAACTAGGCTTACTGCAACGCAAGCCTTTGCGATGCTGGCAGATTAAGGTGCGTCCACCAGCGCTTTAATATGCGCCACGGCACTTCGACCAAGGGCTGATAAGGCATAGCCCCCCTCTAAAAACGAAACAATTCCCTTGCATTCTTGCTGCTGACAAAACTCAGCAAGTTGCGTAGTTAGCCATGCGTAATCGTCTTCAACAAATTTGAGGCTTGCCATGTCATCTTCTAAGTGAGCATCAAAACCGGCGCTAATAAACAACAGTTCAGGTTTAAAATCATTAAGTTTTGGTAGCCACTGCTCAAGGTAAACAGCTTTAAGATCATTACCATCACTGGCTATCGGCAGCGGCGAATTAACTAAAGTCGCATTATTTTCAACGGCAGTATTAGGATAAAACGGATGTTGAAACAAAGAGCAAAACAACACATTGTCGTCATCTAAAAAGATATCTTGGGTACCATTACCGTGGTGTACATCAAAATCCAAAATAGCAATGCGCTTAACGCCTTTGCTTTGCGCGTATTTCACCGCAATGGCTAGATTATTAAAAACGCAAAACCCTGCAGAGGTGCTGCGGTTTGCATGATGGCCTGGCGGTCTAACGGAGCAAAAAGCCGCGTCGAGATTATCAGCAAGAATTTCATCAACCGCTAATAATCCAGCGCCTACAGCGCGTTCAATTGCTTTCATTGAATCTGGGCATAACCAAGTATCGCCGTCTAATTCAGCGAGCCCTTCATCAGGAATAGTCTGCTCGACGTGGTTAACGAGAGATTCGTCATGAGCACGTAAAAAATCGTCTCGGGTAGCTTTAGGAGCTTGTAAGTGAGTAATTGCAACATCAACACCACTGGCGAGTAAACGGTCTGTGATCACATCTAAGCGTGCTGGACATTCAGGGTGATCGTCAATCATTTTATGCTTACGGCAAAATGGGTGAGTTATTACAGCCGTTCTCATAATACACTCCTTGGATTATTTTCCCCCAGTATAACAAAGCCACCTGATGGTGGCTTTGCGACTTTTGTTTACTTTTTAGCGTGTAACTCTAGATTTCTAAAATCGAAACTAAAGTCAGTTACTTCAGTAGAGACAGCCCGCATTTTCGCACTACTCACACGGTTATCTGGGCTCATTTGAAACTCAATAAAGGCATCGGCCTCAAGTAACTTTTCATCCCACTTAACAATAAAGGTATTGCCGGTGTAATGCTCAAGCTGGCCTTTCAAACGCTTTGTATGAGTAAAATCAATACGTAACTGACCATTTAATTCTTCAATGACCACATCACCATACCAGTTGTCATGTAGTGTGCCTGTGTAGTTGATGTTTGGCAGTTTTGGTTGATAATCTGCTGGCGTTTCTGGTTTTGCATTTGCGTACGCTTTTTCTTTGTTTTCGAAATGCTTTTTAGCCAACTCTTCGACCCAATCTTTGTCTTCAAGATCTAACGCATCTTCGAGCACTTCATAGGTCACCGCAGATAGCGCACTAAATGCTTGCTGGTTACTTAGAATAACAATACCAAGGTTTTTCTCTGGTAGTAGCGTCACTTGAGACACCATGCCTAAGATGCCGCCACCGTGACCCAGTTTTTTAATACCGTGAAAGTCTTCAATGCTCCAGCCTAAACCATAACCTCTAAATTGTTGATGATAAGCTTCGTAAGCGCTTTTTGATGCCAGTGAGGTAATGTGCGGGTGCCACATTTGTTGTTGCTGCTTTTCAGTGAATAACTGCTGACCATTTGGCATTTTACCATGCGCAAGCTGCGTGCGTAGCCATTGGCTCATATCGCTCACACTAGAAGCGATTGCACCTGCACCACGGAAATCTTCAAGGTAGTTCACAAAAAATGGATGTAATTGACCATCCATTGGAATATGGCCCGTCGCCCAGTTTTTATTACTACTAGGAATGCGTGAAAAACCTGCACGTGAGTTTTTCATATCGAGTGGCTCGAGAATATTTTTCTCAATGTAATCATTCCAGCTCATACCAGATACACGCGCAACCACTTCACCTGCGGTTACAAACATCAGGTTGTTATACGCGTATTTACTACGAAAACTACTCGCCGGTTTTAAATACTTAAGGCCCGCAATAATTTCATCAATTGATTTGTCAGTATCAGGCCAAATCATTAAATCGCCTTGCCCTAAACCTAATCCGCTGCGATGGCTTAATAAATCGCGAATGGTCATTTCACGGGTTACATAAGGGTCATATAAACGAAACTCAGGTAAGTGATCGATTACTTTGTCATCCCAGCTGAGCTTACCTTCATCAATCAATTTAGCTAACGCTGCGGCAGTAAATGCTTTGGTGTTTGACGCGATACCAAATAAGGTATCTTTATTCACTTTTTTACCAGTATCAAGGTTTGCGATACCAAAGCCTTTTGCTAACACGACTTTATCATTTTCAACAATCGCCACTGCCATACCCGGCACATCAAAACGCGCCATTGAGGTTTCGATAACGTCTTCTATTTTTTTAGTATCAATGTCGGCATAACTGTAAAATGAACAGCTTGATAACAATGCCGCTGCAACGGCTAATTTACGGAATATCATAATGTCCCTTGGTGATTTTTATTGTTGTGAATAGCGAATTCTCTCGCTGCCCGGGTTTTATCTGGATCATCGCAACTTTGTCTTGCGAGTATTGCTTCACTGTAATGATTTGGTACGCCCGCTTCAAGCGCTCCGCGATGAACATGCTGAAGATACCAGTCGAATGGTAAAAGTGAGTCATCAACGGTATTGGCAATGTAGCAATGAGCTGATACACGCTCGCCATCAATAAGCTCAACGGTGATATCTATACAGTCATAACGCGGGCCTTCAATTTCATCAAGAATCGACTTTTCCATCTCATTGAGCTGATATACCACGCCATACACCAAGGCATCAGTATTATCTGTTTCGCGAATACTACACTTTGCAGAGCCGTCGGTACTGACCATATCAAACGTAAGCTCATAGCCTTTTAAAATAGCTGTGCCAATACGCTTTGCTTCTGGAAGCCTTGCAAGCAAACGGCTCGAAGACATATTTGACCCAAATGAAAAGTTATAAATAGTCATAGTCACCTCACACAACAACGCGAATAGCTAACGCAATAAGCACAATACCTATGCCTCTATCAAACCAGTACCCGCTTTTTAAGAAAAATGAACGAACCGATGCTTTTGATAGCACCAAAGATAAAAATGAAAACCATAGCCAAGTTGCAATAGCCATATATAAGCCATAACCAGCTTGTACTAAAACGGGTGTCTCAGGGCTAATTACGAGGGTAAATAACGACATAAAAAACAGGGTTGCTTTAGGGTTAAGTGCATTGGTAAAAAACCCGCGTCGAAATGCTTTATACACCGATTCTGGCTCAGCCTGAGCAAGGGGTTGCTGTTTACTATCGCTCGGCTTGGCACTGCGTAAAGCTTGTACGCCTAAGTAAGCCAGATAAGCCCCCGCTACGTATTTTAAAGCCATAAATAAGCTAGGCGACTGCGATAAAATTAACGCTACACCTAATACACAGTAGGCAATATGCAACAAAATAGCTGCGCCAACACCAGCGCTAGTCCAAAGTGCATTTTTACGTCCTTGCTGAATACTTTGCTTAAGCACTATCGCAAAGTCAGGTCCAGGACTGGCTACCGCAAAAAAATGGGCAATGGCAATCAATAAAAACTCATCTAGATACTGCACAACTACTTACCCTATCGCTTTTTGATCTAATGCCAATAACATAGGATTAGCACTGTCATGCATGAGAGCTTTAATTTGTTTTTGCGCTTTTTTATATTGGCTGCGAAGATGTGGCTTTAAAAACGTCTTCGACTGACTGTCCCCTTTAAAATGCGTAACCAGCGCATGCATAAACAGCGTTTGTGGCTCAGTCAGCGCCGCTTGACGATTAGCATATGGGTTATAACCGCAGCCACAACCTCCTTTAAATTGATACACCGTATTGCTCATCATCACCCCAAAGCCTAAATAACATGCCAACGCATCACTTGCCTGCGGTAAATACTCTTTACCGCCGGGTGGTAACACACCCACATGGTGAATCAAAATCGTCGCTAATGTCCCTGCAAAACTAGCGACTAAATCTTGTGGCTGATTTATTTGGTTCGGGTTATATGAAATATTCACGTGATGATTTGCAGGAACGATCAACTGTACATTTTCGCCGCGTATTGCGTCTAAAAATTCGAAGTGTGGAAACACCTGAGGTGTCAGCCCAGAAGGTGCAACCAAGTTAATTGGCCACGCCTGCATACCCGCATAATCAACCACCCGACTAAATACCTTTTCAGCCATTTCGGCTACACTCGATACCCTATCAGGAAAGAACTGCCCATTAGGTAAAATGATTTTCGTATGCTTTAAAAAATAATCACTATCAAAGTGCTCAACAGCCCACAAAAAGGTATCAATTAGCCACTGCTGCTCTTGCTCATCAATAAGGGGACTTGATTTAAATAACGCTAACATAAATTACTCTTGTGATTGTGCCCATTGCCATGCATCAGTGTTATACAAAGGCACTGTTGATAAAGCATGATGATGACTGCCACTTGATTCTTTTGTTGAATACGACAAATATAAAAGTGTACGTGTTGGCGCATCATAAATACGGCGCACTTTTAACGACTTAAATAAAATACTTTTTGATGATTTAAAAACCACCTCACCCGATTTACTACGATCTATTTTTTGTAATTGTTCCGCTGTAATAGGCCCTGTTTGACGACAGGCAATAGACATATCAGAAGGATCAGCAAAGTCTAGGTTGGCTTCAATGTGGCTGATGTGACAGGTTACACCGCTAATAATTGGGTCTTGTTGTGATACTACTTTAATGTCTTTTGTAGTAAATAACCCTAAACTTACCGAAGCAGCATCATCCGAGCAGCCACTCAACAAAATAAGTGACGCAGTAAGTCCGGCTAATTTTAGTAACTTCATCCTAGTGTTCCTTATTAAAAAGCGATAGTTGTCCGTTTACAACGATTTGCTTGCTATGTTTCAATACTATCTCAAAATATCTTCAACAACGAGCACCTAAACAATGAAAAAATCGCTTGGTTTACTGTGTTTCATGTTCTTAAGTAGTACAGCTCAAGCTGGCTACTCAATTAGCGCCGGTTTCGGCAAAAACTTTACTAACTCGGTGCAAACCGAAGAAAATCTAAAGATTGAGCTTGAGGATGACAGCCATTTTACTGTCAGCTTCGATAGAACCATTGATAATGCTCGCTATGGCTTCTTCTATTCGGCAACCGAGCTTGATATGAAAGACCAAACCAACAAGCAAGTCGAGATGCAATACCTGCTATTTCAAAGTGCCATAGAAGTGCCACTGGCTAATCGTGTGGTTAGCTTTGTTGGCGCCCAAATTGGCGCAAACCACGTAAGCACTGACTTTGCCGACTCAGATACGTATTTTACCTCGGGCCTTTATGCAGGCGTCGATTATTTATTTACTGAACAAGCACGGGTTTATGTTGAAACTCGCTGGCTGGCAACTATTGTAAATAATGCAAGTAACGTATCGTGCACTTTACCAACATCAGAAGACAATCAATGTCTATGGCACTTTGATGGTGATGTGTTAAACCAATTTCAGACAAACATCGGTTTTAGTTACCGCTTTTAAGGAAGACCCCATGCCGCACATTGTTATAGAACACTCAGAAGATTTGCCAATTCTGCCACAAGTGTTAGTTGAAAAAGTTCACCAAGCCGTTTTTGACTCTGGCTTATTTGAGCTTTCGACCATAAAGACTCGTGCAATTGCTTATCAGCATTACGAATTAGGTGAAGGCAAAGATGGCTTTATTCACATCGGCGCATCAATTATGGCAGGCAGAACCATAGAGCAAAAGCAAATGCTCAGTGAGCAATTACTAAGTTGCTTAAGAACATACTGTCGCCGCTCCTATAGCCTAAGCGTTAATATTTACGATATGGATGCTGATATCTACCGTAAGTGTTAATTACTTTGGTAAATAGGCTGCGGGTAAGCGCTTGATTTCTATCTCAGGCGATAAATACGCAGTGTAAACCAGCCAACGCTCATTGGGTATGTAGGTCAGGCCCGATGAGCGACTATAAGCACGCTCTGGTAAAGCAATTAAATCATGATGCTGCTTACTTGCTAAGTCATAGTAGCTAATACGGTAATCACCTAAGCGTTCTTTGTAGTAATAAATACGTCCCTCATGATAAGCATTCTTTGCCACTAGCAACCAGGCATAACTGCGCGCTAATTTAATATCATTCACCAGCATTTCTTCTACACCCGTATCATGATGTTTAATCCAAATAGCATGGCGCGAGTTAGTAAATAAAATATCACCTGTTTGTGTTTCAACACCATACTGCGCTGGCACTTCAACTGCTTTACCGAAGCTTTTTGCTGTTAAGTCATAACGGTAAAGATAGTCTCCATCAGAGACTAAAATATGCTGGCTATCAGCACTAAACTTGGGTTTAACAGCATGACTAAATGGCAGTTTGATTTGTTGGCTTTGCTCTACTTTGAAATCATAAAAATATAAGCGGGTACTGCCATTGTCATACAATGAAAACAAAATATAGCGTCCATCGGCTGACCAAGTTGGGTCACGAATTTCCCCGGTGTTATGTGCAAAGTCAGTAAGCTGCTTTCGCGAGCTGCTATCGGGGTTAACAATCCAAAGCTGTGAACTGCCCGATTCATTCGACACATACAGCAGTTTGTTTTGCTGCTGATTATATTCTGGGAATAGCGAGCTAAAATTGGTCGATAACATAGAAAACGGTGAACTGGCCACTTGCTCGTCTATTTTCAGACGCGTGATCACCTTATCTAAATCCCACTGATGATAATAAACACTGCCATCGCTACTGTAGTTAGGTGAGCTCATGCCAGCGATTTGCGTGTTGATTAGGGTTTGATTATCAATATCGTAGAAGTAGCCATAACGTTTGCCACCCTCAACTGCACTAAACGCCAATTGCGCTTTAGATGGATGCCAATCTACACCATGAATATCAACAAAATCATGAGTTAGGCGTTGGCTTTGCCCTGTTTTTACATCAATTAAAAACAGCGCTTTTTGGTTGTTTTTAACATTACGCGTAACCACAACTCGCTGTGCATCTGGTGAAAACGACACAGACTCATACACAGTTTCGCAGTCATCATTACAAGGAATAAATGTTTCACTTGTTTGTTTTGCCTGTAAATCGAGCAGTTTGATACGAGTGACATAGTCACCTGATTGCGTGGTGTGATCAGCAATATAGACTAAGGTTTTACCATCACTACTAATATCGAGATCAGTCGGATATTTATTACTACACTCCCCTAATACGACACTGGTGGCATTAATCAAAGACAACTTAACAATTTCACAGACATCAGACCCCATGCGGTAATAGTACAAAGTATTTGCATCTGGGCTGAACACAGAGCGCCCTTCTGTATAAGGAGAGTCAGTTAGTTGCTTGGCTGGATGCTCAGGAAAATGTAAATCGCGTAAATATAAGTTATTTGGTTTACCAAGCTGTCGCCATGAATACACCAAATAGTGCTGATCATTAGAAATTGAAGGGTAAATCTCGCGACCTGGGCTTGCAGTAACACTTTCGATGCTATTAAGCGGTAACACAAAGCTTGACTTTATTTGTTCCGAAGGCGAAGAGAACAGCCAATACATTACCACAAGACTAATTACACACATTGCCACAAACAGCTGACGAATTTGCGCAGTAGTGATGCTAATACCCACTGACTTTTCTTTATCAGCTGTATCTATTGGCTCAGGCTTTAACAAAACACGATAGCCCGTTTTACGTAGTGTCTCTATGTAAGTTTGTTCTGGGTCGAGTTCTTTAAATGCTTTTCGTAGATGCCAAATAGCGTTTGTTAAGGCTTTTTCACCAACATAAAAGTTACCATCCCACACATGATTAATAAGCTCTTCGCGTGTGATGGGCTCAGGATACCGTGCGACTAAACACCCTAATAGTTCAACAAACTTAGGCTGTAGTATCTGTTCAGTACCATTACAGTTAAGTTTGTTTTCGAGTGGGTTAATAACACAAGAACCCAGCCGATACGCGCGATTAGATGTTTCCATTAACTCTAAATAAAACCCCATTTTAGAAGTACAGCAGTATAAAGCCCTATCAATTTATCTTAAAAGCGTTTCTTTCACCAGCTTTAACGTTGCAAAACAGTTAACAATGACCATTTCTTAAGCCGCTGATTTTAAATGAATAGATATTCAGTAGATATAAAATAGAGACATAAACGAGCCACCTAAGATTGTAGTTAAGTTCACATTTCTATAAATATTTTTACGTCAATACCGACCAGCCAGAGTGTTGCTCACTGTAAATTTTAACTGCCCTTAAAAAGAGCATCACTCTGGTTCTAAAAATTAAAAATAAAACAACTAGGAACACCTGTGAGAAATCTACTAACCAAACCCTGTGCTATTGCACTTGCTGTTGCCAGTGGTTTTAGCCAACATGCATTTGCCAATGAAGCTGAGATTGCCCGCACCGCCAACACCACCCCAACAGCTAATGAACAAACTGAAGAGCCTGAAAAAATTGTTGTAACGGGTTCGCGTATTAAGCGTGATAGCTTTTCAATTCCTACACCGCTGGTCACAATGGACCGTGAAGCCATTGCCGATACCGGTTTAACCAATTTATCAGATATTCTTGTTGATAACATGCCTGCTCTAAGTGAGAGCATAGGTAACACCACCAGCCAATCAAGTGTTTCAGCAACGGGGTTATCTACTGTCCAACTACGAGATTTAGGTGCTAACCGCACTCTAACACTGATTGATGGCCGTCGTGTTGTATCAAATAGCTACAGCGGCAACTATGTTAGTTTAAATACCATTCCAAGCGGCATGGTAGAGCGCGTGGAGATAATCAGTGGCGGTGCATCGGCAACCTATGGTGCTGATGCCGTAGCAGGTGTGGTGAATATTATCACCCAATCAAAAAAAGAAGGCTTTGATTTTAAAGCGAACACAGGTGAAACCACTGATGGCGGCGGTAAAGAATTTACCCTTGATTTAAACTACGGTACCTCGTTTGCTAATGAGCGTGGCTACGCTTATTTCAGTGCCAACTGGGACCGTGATTTTGGTATGACTTTTTACGATCGTAAACGCGCACAAATTGAAGATAGTTACGATTACGATCCAGATCGCATGTGTAATGTAATGCAAACAGCAGATGGCGATCAATGTATGCGTGACATCACACAAGCTGACTGGGTTAGCAAAAGTGATGGTATTCCGGGCGGTGTATTTTTAGAAAACAGCCGCAACGACACGCAGTTTTGGTATGACGGTCAAACTCTACGTGATGACTGGAAAGGCAATGAAGAAATTTACGGTATTAACTCAAATCAATACGTAATGCTTGATGTTCCAAGCGATAACGTGTCTGCGGCAGTTAAAATTGATTATGACTTAACTGACGATGTGATGTTTTACGCACAAGTTCAATACAGCGAAAGTGGCTCGTTTAACAATAAGTCGCCTGAAGATGAATACGAAGGTGCGTATGTACCACGTTACGACCCAGCGACTGGCGAGCCCCTTGCAGATGTGGCACCGGGTTATATTCCAATCGACAACCCATATGTGCCGCAAGAAATCCTCGATGCCAACCCATATAAAGATCGCATTTATTGGGATCGCCGCTTCAGCGAAGTCGGTAATATCAGCACAGATAATACCCGTAAAACGATTCGTAGCTGGGCAGGTCTTCAAGGCACGTTATTTAACGATGAGTGGGACTGGGATCTATCTGCAAGTTATGGTCGTTTTACCCAGCACCAAATTCGCAGCAATGAATTAAATACCGTAAAACTTAATCAAGCTTTGCAAGCTGAACAGTTAGCGGATGGCACCATTCAATGTATTGATGAAGCAGCTCGCGCTGAAGGCTGTGTACCAATTAACTTATTTGGTGAAGGCTCTATCACCGAAGAGATGGCGGCTTGGATCCGCACTAACCCAATTATTGATACCGAAATAAAGCAATACGGTGTGGTTGGCTACATAACAGGTGATTTATTTGAATTACCAGCAGGCTCAGTATCCGCAGTATTTGGTGGTGAATACCGTAAAGACAGCCAAGACCTATCAACCAGCGACGACATGAAAGCTGGCGGTATTACCTTTAACTATGTACCAAATTTTTATGGTGAAGTTGAAGTCTATGAAGCCTTTGCTGAGCTTGCGATCCCGCTGTTAAAAGATGCTCCTTTAGCAAAAAGCTTAAGCGCAGAAACCTCACTACGTTTGGCAAACTACAGCATGGAAAACGTCAATACTGTTGCCAGCTACAAGCTAGGTGTATTTTGGGAGCCAATCGAAGGCTATGCATTTAGAGCAAACTACGCCCGTGCTCAACGTGCGCCAACGATCACCGAGCTTATGTCACCACCACGTGGCGATTACGACAGCTATGACGATATTTGTGACGGTTTAACGGCAACATCGACTAAACCAGGTCACGATAACTGCCGTAAGGAGCCTACATTAGCTGCACAACTTGCGGCTGATCCTAACTTTGAGTTTAGCGATGAGAACAACAGCTATTCACCGGGTACTGGTAACGAAAACCTAAAAGAAGAAACCGCTGATACCTATACCTTTGGGGTTACAGTGGCTCCAACCTTTTTAGAAAACTTTAATCTTGCCGTTGATTACTATGATATCGCCATTGTTGATGCGATTTCGCAGATCAGTAATGAAAACATCATGCGTGAGTGCTACAACTCAGAAGCAGCATGGGGCGAAGACAACGTATTTTGTAATGACATTACCCGTAACAGCGAAGGTAATATTATTAAAATCTTGCAACGTCAATATAACCTCGATGAGCTAACAGCGCGCGGTTATGACGTGGTTGCACAGTACAAATTAGACTTAGATAACCTGGGTCAGTTGTCGTTTAAACTAGATTACAACCATGTAATCGAAAACTCGCAAACTTATGAAGGCCTTGATGGCAGCTTGGTAACCAGTCACTACGCAGGTTATGGCAGCAGCAAAGATAAAGCATCAATGTCAGTTACATGGCGTAACGATAACTTACGTATTCGCTGGCGCACAAATTACTTAGGCTCGTTTAAAGCAAGCCAGAGTCTTGAAGAAGACTATCAAGAGTATATTGCCGAAAACGATGCCCGCTGTGAGGCTGGTGAAGATACCTGTATCAGTAACCCAGAAAAACTTGCTTACCAAGATTATGGCTCGTTCTTAAAGCACAGCCTTTCAGCGTCTTACACCATGTCACTTGGTGAACAGAGCCAACTGCGCGTATTCGGTGGTGTAAATAACGTGTTTGATAATAAAGGTGACTTTTATCCATATGGCCGTGGTAACTACTATAGCGCATACGGCGGTGGTGCTGGTCGCTACGTGTATGTAGGTGCTCAATATAGCTTTTAACCGTTTCATATGAAGATCCCCAGCTAGGCTGACAACAAAGGCGCATTTAAAATGCGCCTTTTATCTTTTCCAGCTTTGCATCTCAACTAGTCGAGACTCGGTACGTGCATACTCAAATGCCAGCTTTTGTCCTTGATATAAATCGCTTATACCGACCTCGGCCGAGATCACCAGTAATCGGTTGCGATCATAAAACTCATCAACCAAAGCAATAAAGCGCCGTGCTTCATCATCTAAAAAGTGTTCTTGTAAATCCTGTTTTTCTCGCTGATAACTATCTTCAATGCCATGCACAATTTGTTTGCCCGTTGCTCCGCGCCCCATTACCGGCACATTGAGTAAATAAACACGCTGAAAACACTCTGCCAAGTAAATGTAATCCGCAGTGCTTCTGGGCCCTGAGCAAAGTGTCATAAAATCAAACATAATGGCGTCTTGAGCTTGCATTACACAGCTAAGCTTGCGATGGCAAACCTCTATCGTTGTTTGCCTCTGTATTGCTTGCTCTTGTTTTAAAAAGCGCTCTGTTAGCGCCTCTTTATTATCAATAAAGTAATGTTCGGTTTGTTTACCAAAGCGAAAGCGATGATCTGTATGGCCTTCAACACTCAGAATATGGCAATGATCATTTAATAAATCGATAGTGGGTAAAAAGCGAGCTCGCTGTAAACCATTACGATACAACTGTTCCGGTTGGCAGTTTGACGTTGCCACTAACACGACTTGCTGCGCAAACAAGGCTTTAAATAAGCCTCCTAAGATCATGGCATCGCCAATATCAGACACAAAAAACTCATCAAAACAAATCAAGCGAATGTGCTCTGCCCATTCTTTAGCAATCACATTTAGCGGATTTTTTTGCCCTTGCAACTCACTTAAACGCTCATGCACTTGCTTCATAAAATGGTGAAAATGCAAACGGATTTTACCCTCAATGCTAACTCGTTGATAAAATATATCCATTAGCATTGATTTACCGCGACCAACAGGGCCATACAAATACACACCTTTAATCGGCTTTGCTCTTTGCCACCAATGACTTGGCGTAGTTAGCAATTGTGATAACTGATCCAGTGCGGTTATAGCTGCTCTTTGAGCGACATCCTCAGTTAAGTTGCCATTCGCTATCTCTGTTTGGTAGTGCTGTAATATTTGTCCTTGCTGTACTGTCATAGGTAACTAGTATCCGCTATACTCGCCGCCATTGTAGCTGACTAAAAATGTGATCCCAATGAAATTTCCATGCCGTTTAGATAAATTTATTAGCCATATTGCTGAGTTACCGCGCAGTAAGACCAGAGCTGGTATTAAACGCAAATACGCCACAGTTAATGGTGAGGTGATTACCTCATTCGATTTGTCTGTAACACAAGATGATGATATTCGCTGGCAAGGTGAGCCACTAGTATTTTTAGGTAAACGCTACTACATGCTACATAAGCCTGCAGGTTATGTATGCGCTAATAAAGATGACCTTCACCCTACTGTATTTGATTTAATCGATGAGCCAAACATGAGCGACTTTCATGTTGCAGGTCGATTAGATATCGATACCACAGGTTTAGTGCTGATCACTAATGACGGTGACTGGTCGCATAAAATTACCGCACCAAAGCATAACAAATTCAAAACGTATTTAGTTGAAACTCAAGAACCTATTGAAGACGAGGCAATTGCAGCGTTAGAGCAAGGGGTGCAATTGCACAACGAGAAAGAGCTAACTCGCCCTGCTATTGTTGAAAAACTTGCAAGCTACAGCTTACGCCTTTCAATTTGCGAAGGTAAATACCATCAAGTTAAGCGAATGCTTGCTGCTGTAGGTAATAAAGTTGTTGAATTACATCGTGAAAAAATAGCTGACATCACCCTCGACGAAAGCCTTGCAAGCGGTGAATATCGTGCCCTTACAGAAGCCGAACTGAAGCTCTAAATAGGTACTTGAGCAAAAGTCATGATAACGCTGTCATTTTTACTTAATAAAATAATACAAACGTGGTAGAAGTAATATGGGGAAATAATAAAGGAGGCTGACTGTGTTATCAGGATTAGCTTTAAAAACAAAAATCACCTTATTTGCTATCGCTATGTTTATTGCGTTATCTGCGATAGCGTTACTTGGCTTACAATCTTTACGCCATTCCAGCGAAAGCGACAACATCGCGCGTATCAACCAGCTCATGAAGAGCACCACCAATATTGTTGAGCAATTTGAGTTGATGGTTAAAAGCAATCAACTCGAAGATGCACAAGCAAAGAAGCTTGCTATTCAGGTACTTCGAGAAAATAAATACCACGACTCAGAATATGTGTATGTCGTCGACAACAACTTAGATTTTGTCGCCACTCCGCACGACCCAGAACTACACGGTACCAGCTTTAACGATTTTAAAGATGCCAGCGGCAACAGCATCGGCCGTATGGTCGAAAATCTCGTGGGTAACACGACCAATAAAATCATCACCTATCACTGGGATTCAGTGCGAGATGGAGAAACCGTTGATTTAACCTCTGTAGTACAAAAAACACCGCTGTTTGGTTGGTATGTTGGTACAGGCATTAGCGCCAAAGAAGTTGATGAACGTTATTGGAATACTGCAAAGTGGTTGCTCGGCTTATCTATGCTTATTGCCATTGCGCTGACTTTTGCCATTGCTCGCTTTGGCTCATCACTCACCAATGCCTTAGGCGGCGAAATTGACGAAGTAATTGGTATTGTTAAAAACGTTTCTCGCGGCAACTTAAACTCACATATTCGCCAAGATGCCCCACCTGAAAGCATTATTGCTGCTATGCATTACATGCAGCAAGGCTTACGTGGCGTTGTGGACGGTATAAAAGGCGTTACAGATAGCCTAAAGAACCAAAGTGTTGATAACGAATCACGCTCTGTTGAGCTCGATAAACTTACTCGTAGCCTCAACGAAGAAACTCAAATGGTTGCTTCTGCTATCACTGAGTTAACAGCTTCGGCGCAAACAGTTGTTGAACATGCAGAACAAGCGGCTTACTCAGTGCAAGAGGCGGAGCAACAAGGTCAAAGTGCCAGCCACTTAACCAGCGAGGCTGCTGACACTATCGCGCTTTTAGAGCAACAAATTGACAGCGCTGGTAATAATATTCAAGTGCTTGATGATGAAGTAAATAACATCGCAAATGTGCTCAGCGTTATTCAAGGTATTGCTGAGCAAACTAACTTACTTGCGCTTAATGCGGCAATAGAAGCTGCGCGCGCCGGCGAACAAGGGCGAGGCTTTGCTGTGGTTGCCGACGAAGTTCGCGGACTTGCTCAGCGCACACAAACCAGTACTGAAGAAATCCGCAATATGATTGGCAAGTTACAAGCAGCAACTCAGGATGCCAAGTCTGCTGTCTCGCTAAGTATTTCAACCAGTGAACAAACCGTGCAAAAATCCACAAAAGCCAATGATGAGTTAAAGCGTGTTGCCAGCTCACTAAGTGCCATAGCACAAATGAGCGACCAAATCGCAATTGCCGCTAAAGAACAGCTCGATGCAGGCGAAGACACTGCCAAACGTATCGTTATTATCTCTGATACAGCATCACAAACGGCAGATGTTTCTAATCAAGCTCACACAGCAACTGATCTAATTAAAGGTCTAACAACTGATTTAGAAAAGGAAACTGATAAGTTTAGTTAACGATTAAAAACACGAATGTTGACTAAAGCCTAGCCTATCGCTGGGCTTACTCTTTTTATTGTCTCAGCATGATTAAGCATTATTACGTATTGGCATAATACAAATAAAAAAACCGCACTCTGTGCGGTTTTTTCAAAATCTGTTTACTTTTAGTATTAAAGACCTGCGCGGTCCTTAATAACAGCAATTAGTGGTGAACCACCATGGCCATTTGCTTCAGCCCATGCGATGTCAGCACCATCTTCTAAAGAGCTTTTTGATAAGTTCTTAACAATGTACTCACCAGTATCAGCAGCACCGCTCTCGATAGCATGACGAAGCATATTATTACCATTACATTTTACAGCGTCAAAAATGTTACGAATTTTAACACGTGAGCTCTTAAGCTTATCACGTAAACGGTTTTTATCATCTGCCGCGATATATTCACAGATAGATACAGCTAATTGGTCATCAGCTTTCGCTGGTGCGGTATACGCAACCGAAGCCGAAACAACTGCCGCCACGAGTAATAAGTTAGATAACTTCATCATATTTTGCCCTTATGCAATACTTTCTTCGTAGAAATATCGGACATTATTATACCAACCAATTAGTTTTACCGCAATAATGTTACGAATTTTTATACAGGGTTACAAAGGTATACGAATAAGGGTTTTTGTTATCAGGCTGATGCTGTTCTTGCTCAGCAACCGTCCAATTAGCAACACTTTCGTAATCTGGAAACTGAGTGTCACCCTCAACTTCAAGATCGATGAACGTTAAATATAATCGCTCAGCCTGCGGTAAAAACTGTTCGTAGATATTTCCGCCACCAATAATCATGACTTCTTCAACATCAGCGACTAATGCCAACGCTGCCTCAGGCGAAGTGACTACCTCAATGCCTTGTGCACTATAATCTGCATTACGAGTAATAATAATGTTTTGACGGCCAGGTAATGGACGACCAATTGATTCAAACGTTTTACGCCCCATGATCACCGGCTTTGCCATGGTTACTTTTTTAAAGTGTTGCAGATCGGCAGGTAAATGCCATGGCATTTGGTTGTCTTGACCTATTACTCGGTTATTTGCCATAGCAGCAATCATTGAAATTTTCACACTAAACCTTAATACTTTTTTCTTATTAATAAAAAAGGAGCGCATGGCTCCTTTTCAGTTTCAAATTTTATCGTTGGTAGATAACTTCTACATCGTAGTCATCCTCATCCACCGTTACACTTTTTTTTATTGTGAAACATGAGACGCAACTTAAAAACTCAAGCTTTCAGCTATCTTAGCAAAATATCACTTATTTTTTAAAAAGTTGAGAATTAGATATGAAAATAACAGCAAAATTCTCAACTAGCCACACAATTTTAACTTTCTTTACTTTGAAACTGTACTACACTAAATAATGAAGTTGCTACTTCATTTTATTGATACTAATGAGCCTAAAATACCCTTCGCGGGTATGCGATCAATAGTATCAATGCTTGATCTAGGCTCTCCCATTGGAGGTACTTAAAATGCCTAGAAAAAACACCCGCAAACATATGTTAAAAGGTCAAAGACCCAAAGTAATTCTTATTAAAAAGCGTTGTACAATTAGGGTACCAGACCAAATTTTCGACCTACTAGAGGAGTGTAGAATACACCTTGCAATTAAAGTTAGTCGTAATTACTGGATATTAAGTTCTGTAATCCAGTTCCACAAAAACCATATTTTGTTTCCTAAAGAGCTTCATCACCTTTTGAACAAGTCCAACTCAATTATTGAAGAAGAAATTAATGAAAACTTTGCCAACTTACTCCGAAGTTCTAAAATTGGCTTAGTTGGTAAAAAATCTATTGGTATACGTTTTAATGCATACAGCTATGGACTGTTTGAGTTACAAGACCTATTAGATAGAGCGACTTCCCAAATTACTGCTAAAAATGAAGAAGTGCTGTTCAAGAGACTTACAACACTTATTATAAATCTATCTATCATGGATAAAATAATGAGGGAGTATAAGTCAGGAGAGTTCTGGTGGTAAAAAGCTCAACAAGGCTGTTCAATGTTAACCTTACAATACTGGTTGCTACAAAAAAGAAAGTAGCTATCCATAACCTTGATATTTGTTACAGTAACAAATATCAAGTCTCCTTCATGGAAAACTGTACCAATACCACAATCTTTAGTTTTTTATAAATACAGACACAAAGGCTATAGCTCCAGCAAAACTTATATACTTGGCCTTAAACCCAGCTTAATTAAACGTTCTAAAACTATAAGTTGTGATATTGAGCGAAGCTTATTCCACTGTTTTTGTCTCGTTTAAACTTTTTATTAGCTGTTCTTCAACTGCCATATAGATCCGATCTGTAGTATCACATATTCCGCATGCTTCACTTGTCATCCCCCAAAACTCATCACTAAACATTTCTATAGCTATTAACAAATGCTCAGCAGCAAGTTTTAAATCAAATTCTTTTGATGGAATGTGTAGCCCTTTATTACAACGAGAAAAATACAAGGATTCTTCACGAAAATTCGAATACTCACCTGACTGATATTTTCTAAAAATCTCGGTAACACGTTCCTTACCTATACTTTTCTCAAGCCTCTCACCTGTGAGGTAGATACCATCAAGTGCAATTTTATGCTTTTTCCCGTGCTGAAATAATGGATCTTTGCTTCGTTTCACTCGCTTTTTTTCACCTCCCCATGTACGCATATGCCCAGATTTAACTTTTGCGATTTCTTCATATACAGTGATACTTATAAAAACAGAAAGAGCATAGCTTTTAGCAATAAATAAGGCCTGCGAAGCATTAATGAGATCTTTAACATGGGTGATGACTGAGTTGTATTCATCGCGATCCATTAGACCAATATAGTCATCGGAAATCACTTCCGCTGCATCAGCGGCATATTGGTAACTCTTTTTTTGCATGAAATTTCCTTAAATTTTAATCTTTCAATTATGTCTATCACACTAAACCTATTACGTTTTTCATGTCCTATGGTATGCTGATGACATACTAAAAAATTATTTGAAGCTAAATATACCATGACCGAAGAGCAAGAATACTGGAGAGCCGAAACTGTAGCGTTTTATGCGCTTCAGTCGCTTCATGGTGTTGGCTTTAGAACGCTATACAAGATAGCACTACAAAGAATAAAGTTCAGGGAGCTAATTAAGACTGAAGATCCCAAGCTCTTTAGTAAAACGCTGCGCGTAACGTTACCAGAATCAAGCTTTGACTCTCAAGAACAGTGGGAAAACTTTAAGAAGAGTCTCTGGGCAAAAGGCACATCAATAGCCCGTACATACGCTCAGCAGCAAATAAGAGTAGTATTTCACGATCATGAAGCATTCCCTAATAACTTGAAAAGCATAGAAGAACCTCCAATGTGGTTATTCGTTCAAGGCAACCTAAGCAACCTTTACGCAAAGTCTGTCGCGATTATAGGGAGCAGAAAATCATCAGAAGATGGTCACTGGTTAACTAAGCTAATCGTTGCTGGTATGGCGAACAAGGACTTAGTTTCTGTTAGTGGATTAGCTGATGGTATCGACCAACGAGCACACATTGAATCAATACGCTTCGGCGTACCAACAGTAGCCATACTAGGAACAGGTATTGATAGTAACTACCCTAAAGGTTCTGAACACGTCCGAGAGCAAATCATAGCCTCTGGTGGAACAATCGTAACTGAATACTTAATAGGCCAGAGCTACAGTGCGCATAACTTTGTTCAAAGAAACCGTATCCAAGCAGGACTCGCTACATGTGTGATTCCTGTAGAGTGGAAGATAAAAAGCGGCACGGCACATACAGTAAATTTCGCTAAAGCTTTCGATCGTTTTTTGGTTATGCCCTACCTCCCAGATTCAGACTCTGGAAGTAACGAACTAAAAGCGATTACCTCGTATAAAAAGGGCAAAATTTTTCAAGTTCCTGATCAAGGCATCGAACTAATTAACTTTATTACAAACCCAATTATTGAAGAGTCAAAGAAGACACCGTCTGTAGACTTAGGTGATGGTGAAGGACAGATTTCATTCGACTTATAAGGACGCCATAATGGCAGCAAAACGATTAAAAGGCGTGATACTTAGCGTCGAAGACACAATTATGAACATGGGTCAAATCGACCAAGCTGTGTTCCGTGAAGTCGAAAAACTAATGGCTTTCTTCAAGCTACGAGGTATCACTCCTATTCTGCTCGCCAATCGAAAAAGGTTTACAACAAACAAAGAGACTGGTGACAAGAGAGATCTTTATGACGCACTCGATAATCACTTTGAAGAACTAAAAATTTTCACTCGCCAGCGTGACGGGAATGTACCGCCAAAACCACAAGCGGCAGCGACTCAGTATGTTCTAGACCAAATGGGCTGGGAATCAAATGAAGTCGTTTACATTGGTAGCAATGATGATGACATGCGAACCGCTGTAAACGGAAATATACTCTTCTTACGAGCAACTTGGTATAGCAATAACACAGAGTATGGATTTGAGTTTAGTCAACCAAAGGAAGTCGCTCGATTCATTGATACCTTATGCTTACGTGAGCACTTTTGGAGTCACCAAATCATTGACGGTGATTTCGAATACTATGCGCTTGCTCCTTTCAGTACTTACAAAGAAGCATTTCGTAAATATTCAGAGAATGCTCGTGCCGCCGCAAAAGTTGGGCAAGGCAATGTTGATTTCTGGCTAGGTGCTTTAGTAACAAGTATGTACTTTACTGGTATTCAGAAGCGTATCAACTTTGTCGCAGCATACCCTGGTCACCAAGCTGGCACAGATAACGAGAAAATGAAGCATGACTTACTGACATTCGCTAAATGCTTCCGTAAAAATTACCTTCATGATTTGATTGAGAGGCATACTACAGCATTAAAATCTCAAACAGCCCGCAACCAAGGTGTGGCATTAGACCACCACAACCAACTAAATACAATTAAATTGAACCGACTTCCAACAAGGAACTACACAACCACATACGCAAATCCTCCCTTAGGTAGAGGCAAAACGGTACTCTTAGTAGACGATATTTGTACTAAAGGGTGGTCATTGGACGCTGCGCGTAAATACATAGAGAAAACCCGAGCTAAGACGATAATGGTCACATGGCTTAAAACTATTAACACAAACTACTGCCCGATTGGTGATCTAGGTGATTTCAATCCTTATCAAGCGAATCGATTTTCTAACGTGCAAATGACACAAGAGTACAGTTACCATCAACACTTAGTGGATCAAAACGCCTCAGAAGAACTTGGGGAGCAGTTAGAGCAATACTTAAACTGGGATTGGCCTCAATAACTACTCGAACAGAATGAAAGTCAATGTCTCACAATTGATTCCAGATAAATTAACTAGCTAGTTTGGACTTCACCTGACAGGCCGCCATAAGCGAAAAGCGGATCTTCGCTCTAGCTCATTTCTGGACAAAAACGTTTTAGAGTATTTATTTGGTAATTCCTAATCAGCCGACGTGTCAGCGGTCGGCTGCATTTTCTTGTAAGCTTTATAGTGCAATACTCTAGTGTTTACACCTAAATATTCATAAGCCGCAGCAGCCTTCATTACCAAATCTTCGTCTCTACACAGAAAAAAATGACAAAATGAAGCAACACCTGCATGCGTCATATCACTAAAGGATGCCCGAAATCTTCTATCTTTTTTCATTTTTGAATCACGATAGTAACCGAGAAAATTTAACTGGTGATAGACTGCGTTGACTTTCTCTTGAATAGTTCTTTCTCTATCCGAATCTGCTTCAAAGCTACGAGGTTTCACTCCAAAAAATGTTTCTATACCAATTCCTGAGAATTCTTCAATGCCTGATAAAATCTGCCATATTTTTTCCACCACGTTTGGCGGTTTTACATTTTTTAATATAACTGGCCCAATTCCCGTTTTGGCCTCGAACTCTGAAACTGGGGATTCGCCTCCTTCATCAAGTTCCTCTGCTACTCTCGAAGATTGACTGCTCATCAACGCAGGCAAATCTGCAATAAGCTTTTTGATACTTTCTATATGTATGGTTTCATCTAGCGCAATTTCGTCAATTCCCTCTAAAGCTTCCATCATGTACTTTTGTAAATCAACAGAACCTTGCTGAAAGATTTTTCCAAAAGACTTATCTGATTGTCCCCCGTAAAATTTCATGAGCATCTCAGACATGCCAAAATCGCCACTACAGCTTTCCGATTGATTTGCTAAAAAGCGCTTATAGGTATCACTTGCTAGATGTAGTGGCTCGCGAACATAATCCCTCTGACTTGATTACATCGTACATTTTGGACTCACATTAAGTGAGAATATGACCGGTGCCTGACTCACTTTAATTGACAATGAACTCACGCTAATCGAGAACGGGCTTGCAAACATAATCAGTCGGCTCACTTTATTTAAGAATAACGACAGTTCATAAAAATGGACGTTAAAAGATACCGTTCGTTAGTTTATGCATATAAAGCAGCCTGCGCCATTACTTATTTAAGCGTCAAAACTTAAAGCGTGAAAGCTTAGATATGTATCGGTTAGTGTCAGACTTATATTTTAGAAAATCATCGCCATGCACTTTCTTCAAATAAGGCTCTTCAATTTGTCGAACAATCACTTCAATGCAAATCCAACATACAAAAGCACATGCCCAAAGCAGCAAATGTGGGAACGTTATACACACCCCTGCCCAAAATAGAAAAATACCAAAGTAAATGGGGTTGCGAGACTTTGCGTAAATCCCGTGGGTAATAAGTGCAGTCGTTTCTTGCTGGTCAACGCCAATACGCCATGAATCTCCCATTTGAATTTGAGACAACAAAGTTACAGCAATTCCGCAGGCGCCAATCAAGGAGCCGAGAAGCTGAAATGGAATTGAAGGAACAAATAGTAGGGGCGCACGTCCTAAGTAACCAAAAAGAACTAGACCAAATGCAAAGCAAAACGTAACCACGAATATAGCCCCTGGTACAATTTCTATTAATGGTGCGTTTATAGATGCTGCTCTTATACCAAAATCACCATTTCTCTTATATTGAACAAAGCTTCTACCGAGGACGGCTAGCGCCAAAAAACTACTAATTAAAATAAGCGAAACCATATCTATCCTTATCGTACATGACGTTAAGAATATGATTGTAAAGTCTATACTTAATAAAGAGTCAATAGGTACCTAAAAATCGTTCAGGTAAAACTTGGGCATTTACGAATAAATGCCCAAGAACACTACTGATCCCCTTTACTATGCACGAGTCGATAGAGTACAGGCAGCACTACCAGTGTTAGCAAGGTTGACGATATTATCCCGCCGATGACCACCGTGGCCAAAGGCCGTTGCACCTCTGCACCTATGCCCGTATTGAGCGCCATGGGCACAAATCCAAGGCTTGCCACTAGTGCTGTCATTAATACCGGACGCAAACGAATAAGTGCCCCTTCAACAATGCTATTCACTAATTCTCCGGTTTCTAGCAAACGTTGCTTGATGAAGGACAGCATTACCAATCCGTTTAATACGGCAATCCCAGACAACGCGATAAATCCTACCGACGCGGATATGGATAAAGGCATATCCCTTAACCAAAGAGACATTACACCGCCTGTTAATGCCAAAGGGATACCTGTGAAGATAATCAACGCATCGCGTATAGAACCAAACGCAATTACCAGCATTGTCAAAATCACAAACAACGTAACCGGTACCACAATCGTCAATCGTTGACTCGCACTTTCGAGCTGCTCAAAGGTTCCACCATAGTCGAGCCAATAACCAGCAGGTAAATCTACTTCATCATTAATTCTCGCCTGAGCTTCTTCAACAAAAGTGCCAATATCTCTGTCACGCACATTTGCTGTGACAACAATACTACGTTTGCCATTCTCCCGGCTTATTTGGCTAGGTACTTCTTTAAATGCAAGTGTGGCTAATTCGCTTATTGGTACATGCTCACCAGAGGGCGTGACTATGGGAATGGTCTCAAGCTGAGTGAGTTCATTTCGAATGTCGTCGGCATATCGCACGACAATTTCAAAGCGTCTGTCGCCTTCAAAAATCATTCCAGCGGTTTTTCCACCTGTCGCAGCATTGAGCCATAACTGCAAGTCGGCTATATCCAAACCAAAGCGTGCCAATTGATTAGGCTTTGGTGTGACGGTGAAGATTGGAATGCCTTCTACCTGCTCAAGCCTCGCGTCATCAGCCCCTTCAATCGTTGAAATAACGGACAAAATGTCAGAAGCAGATGCAAAGAGGGTATCTAAGTCATCCCCAAATAGTTTTATGCCCAAATCTGCCCTTACCCCACTGATCAATTCATTAAACCGCATTTGAATAGGTTGGGTAAATTCATAATTATTGCCGGGCAAGGTAAACAAGTCCTCTTCAAACGTTTCGACTAGCTCGGCTTTAGTCATTGATGGATCGGGCCATTGTTCCCTAGGCTTCAAAATAACAAACGTATCAGTAATGTTGGGCGGCATAGGATCGGTAGCGACCTCACCCGTACCCGTGCGACCGAATACCGTCTGAACTTGCTCATACTGCATAAGTTTCGCTTCAAGAGTTTTTTGCATTTCAACTGCTTGTTCTACCCCAGTCCCAGGGATGCGTATCGCTTGTACTAAGATATCACCTTCATTGAGCTGGGGAATAAACTCGGAGCCTAATTTACTGCCCATCCATAAACTGCCGACAACCAAAGCACTCGCACCTACTACTACTAGCCATCTAAAACGCAGCGCGCCCATTAAAATAGAACGATACACTGCCTTTGCACCTTTAATAATTGGGCTTTCTTTTTCGCTAATTTTACCTCTCATGAAAATTGCTATCGCCGCAGGCACTACGGTAAAACAAAATACCATTGCGGCAAGCAAAGCCATTATCACGGTCGCTGCCATGGGGTGGAACATTTTACCTTCGACGCCAGTGAGCGTGAACAAGGGGATATAAACAATGGTAATGATCAATACACCAAACAAACTGGGGCGTATGACTTCATTAGTGGCTTCATATACAACATTCAGCCTTTCTTTGAGCGGTAGAGTAGCGCCGTTTTGTTTCTGGGATTCGGATAATCGTCTGATACAGTTTTCAACAATGATAACTGCGCCATCGACAATCAAGCCAAAATCCAGTGCGCCTAAACTCATCAAGTTAGCAGACACATCTGTTTTGACCATGCCCGATATCGTGGCAAGCATTGCCAAGGGTATTACAGCGGCGGTAATAAGTGCAGCTCGCACATTCCCAAGCAAAACGAATAGCACAACGATGACAAGTAAAGCGCCCTCGACGAGGTTTTTCTGCACTGTGTCGATGGTTTTGTCAACGAGGCTTGTCCTATCGTAAACCGCTTCAAGGATTACGCCCTCGGGTAAGCTTGTTTTAATGGTTTCGAGCTTACTGTCCACAGCTTTGGCGACCGTACGAGAGTTTTCTCCCACTAACATCATTGTCGTGCCAATCACTGTTTCTTGGCCATTTAACGTGCCGGCTCCAGAGCGCAGCTCTTTACCGAGGTTGATTTGGGCGATGTCTTGAATTTTTACCGGTACGCCATCAATGATCTTAACAACCACTTGGCCGATATCGTCGATGCCCTTAAGTTGGGCTTCCGATCTGATCAGTACTTGTTGCCCATTTTGTTCTACAAAACCAGCGCCTTGATTCGCATTGTTGCGTTCTAGCGCACTGAGAAGGTCACCTGTACTTATCCCAAAGTTTATCATTGCGACTGGATTAGGATTCACATGATATTGCTTTTCAAATCCGCCTATCGCATAAACCTCGGTCACCCCCTCAACAAGCGACAATTGGGGCTTAATTACCCAATCATGGATCTCCCTTAATGCCATAGCATCATAGGGTTGACCGTTGTCCTGTCGCGCCTGAGGCTCAGCACTTAACGAGTACATGTAAATTTCACCCAAGCCTGTGGAGATAGGGCCCATTTCAGGGGTTAACCCTGTTGGCAATTGCGCCGCGATGGCGGTGAGACGCTCGTTGACGAGATTTCGTGCGAAATATAAATCAGTGCCCTCTTTAAACACGACTGTGACTTGCGACAAACCATAGCGTGATATCGAGCGGGTATACGATAAATTAGGCAAACCGGCCAGCGAGGTTTCAACTATAAACGTTATGCGTTGTTCAGTCTCCAAAGGCGAGTAACCTGGGGTTGCGGTATTTATCTGCACTTGCACGTTGGTGATATCAGGCACAGCATCAATCGGCAATTGTTTGTAACTGTACATACCAAAAAAGGCGACAAACAAGGCGAACAACATCATGACACCACGTCGCTCAATGGATAGACGGAGTATTGGTGCTATCATGTTCTCACCTCACCGTTTTTATGGACTTGGCTTTGCTTTTGACAATAAATGCGCAGGTAATTAGTCATCATCGCCCGCCTCCATTTTTAATAAATCAGCTTTTAGTAAATAGCTATTTTCTACAACGACTTGCTGGCCTATTTGAACGCCCTTCACAATCTCTACTAAACGGTTGTCCGTGTTCCCAAGCTTTACTTGGCGGGGGTAAAATCGCTCCCCTTCTTTGACAAAAACAATGGTTTGCCCATCTAACTCTTGTATTGAACTTTTGGGGAGAGCCAGATTGACTTCTTGGAACCCAATCTGAATATAACCCTCTACCATAGCGCCTAAAGGCCAATAACCACTGCCATTATCAACGTTCACAAACGCGATAGAATAAGGTTTGTCATCAGGTGAGGACGTAATGTGGCTTATACTTGATTGTTGCTGCAATTCCTCAAGCCTTAAAGTGACTTCCATATCAGCGGCAATACGAGTACGTTGTTTGGGGAAAATAGCCAATTGAGCAATTGCGCGAGAGTAATTAGCAACAGAAAGCAGTACTTGACCGTTGGTGAGCTCACCATCATTGGCGTGTCTAGCTATGATTTTTCCAGACATCGGTGAGGTGATTGAGTATTGATTTAAACTCTCGTTTGACTCAATGATTGCCAGTGTGTCACCTTTTTCTACTTTATCTCCAATATTCACCATGATACGTTTTACAACACCGTCGAAGCGGGCACGAATATGACTCAGTGACGCAGGATCATGAACTATCCGCCCAAAGGTTCTGGTTGTGAGCGATAATGTTCCTGATGCGGCCGATGCAGTCACGATATCGTGTTCAAGCATCCGTTCTTGAGATAACACTACGTACTCGGGTCTTTCTTCGGCTTCCTCATCGTCATCATCAGCCAGGGCGACAGAAGCAAACAGTAAAGTAGCTAGCATGACTAACATGCCAAGCAAGTCACGTGCGCTAGTAACTAATGTAAATTGTGATTTATTCATTATTTTTTCTCTATTCATTGTGATGATTGAGCAGACGTCGAGGGAGAGTCAGAAAACACGGGAATTCCCGTAAGTGCCTCTAGATCTGCGCTTCGAAGGTGGACTAAGCCTGCGGCTTTTATCAGTGTTCGTTGCATATCTATGAGTTGCTGTTGCGTTGTCACCCACTCTATGTAGTTGTAGCGACCACTTTCATAGCCATCCCGCGCCAATTTCAATGCAGATTCCAATGTTGGGACGACATTGTCTTGAAGGGTAGTAACAGTGAGCAAGGCTTGGTCTTTTGCGCTAATGACTTGATTTAATTGGCGAGTGAGTTCACGAATTTTCGCTTGTTTTTGATAGTCTATACTGTCAAGCAATGCGCGCTGTTGTTCGTATTCACCTAGATTCCGCTGCTTGGTATTTAACGGCACCGAAATACTGGCGACTAACGCTGTGTCATCAATTCCCTGCATTCTTCGGATACCGGCTTCCCACGCAATGTCGAACTGCTGACTGGCCTGAACCACTCTCAATCTGGCCTCTTGTACCCGATAGTTATCAGCATAAAGCAGAACGTGTGGATTGCTTTGAAGCTGTGAAAGCATATGTTCAAGTGATAGTGAATTTGGAAACGATAACAGTGTCCCTTCAACTTCCGCAAACGCAGCGTTAGTGTCACCCCACATGATGGCCAGGTCGCGTTTATACTCATTGAGTTTTTGTTCACTTATCAATAACGACAAACGCGCCTGCGACAACGCTGACTCTGCACGTTTTTTCTCAAGTGGTGAAGAAGCCCCCGCTTCAACCCGTGTAGAGACTGTCTGAAGCATTGTGCGAGCCAGCATTTCAGCTCGTTGCTCAGTCTTGTGCAACGCTTGTTGGACAATGACATTGATATATCGTCGAGTTGTTTCACCCAAGATGTCCAGCGTACGAATGCGCCGTTGTGTAAGCAGTTGTGCTTTTTTTGAACTCACCACATTCATTCGGCCGCTGACTTTATCTCCAAGCTCGATGACCGACGATAAGGTCAGTGTCAATTCGGCATCTTTGATACCAGACACTTCGCCTGTTCCCAACACATTTTCAACTTCAACCCCAACAGACATTTCAGGTCGTAAGCTGGCCATTTTTGATTCACCATCCAAAGCCGAAGATTTAAATTCGAACACAACTAAATCTGGGTTGTTTGATAATGTGCGTTTGAGCGCATTTTCAAGCGTGATTGAAGACTTTTGCGCATTGGCAGATTGAACAGATATGCTCATGGTTACCAGTGCAGCAGATATCAATTTCAGATACGCTGAGCTAGCTTTTTTTATGCCCAATGGGCGTGAAGAACTCATAAAAGAACCTTTTGTTCATAAGATAACGACATACATGGAAAGCACCCATGCAAACATATAGGAGGGAATGGATTAATGTTGAGGTGGGCGCAAAAGGCCTTCGACTAGGCCGTCAGTGACGTTGCGGGAATAACTGTATTGATTGGTATATAACGGTTTAGATACGTCATTTATTGGGTGTTGTGCCAGAAACTTAATCTGTCCACATTGACACAGCACACAATGGAAACACTTAGACTCTTCACTCGACGTATTATCACCAGCATTTACATTTTTTTCGGGAACATCATAAGTGCCTATCGACTTTGATTGTTCAGGGACTGACGATACCTCCGCAGGGTAGTCATCGCATTGAGCGGCGAACGAAAAGCCCGATTGACACATGAGCAAAGTAATAAGTAGCCATGCCAACCTACGCAGTTTTGATGTGCAATTAAAAATTGGCATTTTCTTATCAACTTTGCGCATTAAGCGCTCGCTGTCTTTCATTTCCAGCATCTTCGAGGATCATTTTTGCCCCGCGCAACACAACGCACGAAACTATCACACCGATAACCAGATCAGGCCATCGAGAATCGAGCCAAAACACCAAAACGCCAGCAGAGATAACACCTAAGTTGGCAATCACATCGTTGGCTGAAAATATCCAGCTTGCCCGCATATGCACTTCTTCATTTCTTTGTTTGCGTATGATCACAAGACAAATGACATTAGCAACCAGTGCAACTGCCCCCATAGCCATCATTTGTCCCGATACAGGTTCGCTACCGTAAATTGACCGTCTTACAATATCAATGATAATCAACACACCCAGTGCCATCTGAAAAAAGCCGCTAATTCTAGCCGCATTGGCTTTGTGCAATAGCGATTTACCAATAGCATAAAGGGCAACACCATAGACAACTGCGTCGGCGAGCATATCAAGTGAATCGGCTATTAATGCGGTTGAATCAGCAAGCAACCCGATCCCCATTTCTATAACAAACATTGTCGCGTTTATTCCCAAAAGCCAATACAAAACCTGTCGTTGAGACTGGTCTTTTATTTCAACTTCGCACCCACATCCGCTCATTAGAAACACACTCTTTACTGATGAATAATATGAGTATAAAGTCTATACTTGGTATAGAGTCAACGGTTAGGAGAAAAAAATGAAAATTGGTGATGTCGCAAAGACGACAGGTTGTAGTATTCAGACCATTCGTTTTTATGAAAAGAAGGGGCTCTTGCCTGAGCTTAAGCGCTCAAGTGGAAATTATCGTGTCTACGACAAGGGGACTATTGAACAACTCCTGTTTATCAAACAGTGTCGTTCATTAGATATGTCTATCATGGAAGTAAAAACGCTAATGGACAGTCGTTCGAGGCCAGATCAGAGCTGTTCAAATATCAATACGTTAATAGCTAAGCATTTATCAGACGTCATTATTCGCATTGAAGAGCTAAACGTATTAAAGTCATCACTCGAAAATATGGCGTCATCGTGTGACCAAGACAAAACCATTAGGGACTGTGGTATTTTAAATTATTTACACACTTAAAATTGTAAGAAGAACACAATTTCACTGTGCGCGCTCACCTTAACTTGTATCTATCGGCTAACATTCGTCATTTGTGTAGATTTATAAGGCAAAAATCAATAGCCTGAACTTTTGATACTGAGTCAGCCATGCATATTCATTTGTGGCCCTACAAAGCGATTTACATCGGAATCAGTCCTGATAATGATGTTCATGCACATCATGCTGTCCAAATTTGCAATCAAGTCCTAATTGCTCAGCCCAGCTCCTGATGATAGACCTGTAATATGAATAGCTTATTGGTTGATTGGAGCGACGTATACTCCGAAACAAATAATCACTGGGTTGCAATTTAACTTCTTGAATCCAATGGATAATACTTTGTTGTGTTCTCGGAGTTATCTCAAATTGAACTTCGATCCCAGTTTTCTTCTGCGTTAATTGAACCCTTTCAAATACTTGATCGAGAGTAGTGACGTCTCGAACTTTTAAAGAGAGTAAGTCACATGATCTTATACCCATTCAACTTGAAGATGCAGGTTTGAGTAGCTGAAAATTATCCGTAATTCTGGATACCAGCGAACCTGCAACTTTTGGTAGGGTCACATCGAAAAATTCTTTGATTGCGGAGATAAAT